>JBPOET010000228.1:0-3965 GCA_051251675.1 Parasphingopyxis sp.
GGTAGAGGCAGAGATCGTCGAAGCCGATGCGGTCGTGAAAGGCCAGACGGCGTCTTCTTCTTACAAGCCGGCGATTCTCGACAATGGCGTTCGCGTCATGGTGCCGCCGCATATCAGCGCGGGCACGCGCATTATCGTCGATGTCTATGCTCAGGAATATGTGAAAAAGGCCGACTAGCCTGATCCGTTAAGCGCGCCATTCCGGGCGCAGGAAAGAAACTATGCCAGCCCGTTCCGCTATCATCACCGTTATGGACCGCGCCGCCCGCAAGGCCGGCCGCAGCCTGGCGCGCGACTTTTCCGAGGTCGAGCATCTGCAGGTCTCGATGAAGGGGCCGGCCGATTTCGTGTCCAAGGCCGATATGCGCGCCGAGCGCATCCTGTATGACGAGCTGCTCGCGGTGCGGCCCGGCTGGGGTTTCATGCTGGAAGAGGCCGGGATCATCGAAGGCGAACCGGACAAGCCGCGCTGGATTATCGACCCGCTCGACGGCACGACCAACTTCCTCCACGGCATTCCGCATTTCGCGATATCGATCGCGGTGCAGGAACGCCGGCCCGACGGCAGCTGGGGAGAGATCAGCGCGGCGATGGTCTATCAGCCGCTGACCGACGATCTGTTCTGGGCCGAAAAAACCAAGGGCGCATTTCTCCATGATCGCAGGTTGCAGGTATCCGGCCGCCGCAATCTCAACGAAGCGCTGATCGCCACTGGAATTCCGTTCAAGGGCCATGGCGATCTGGATCAGTTCAATTCCGTCTTCAACGCCGTGGCGCCGCAGGTGGCGGGCATCCGCCGGTTCGGTGCGGCATCGCTCGATCTCGCCTGGCTTGCCGCCGGGCGCTATGACGGGTTCTGGGAAGCCGGCCTGCAACCCTGGGATGTGGCGGCGGGCGTGCTGCTCGTCCGGGAAGCGCGCGGCTTTGTGACCGATTTCCGCGGGGGTACCCAGCTTTTCGACCGCAGCGAAATCCTCGCGGCGAACGATGCGATCCATTCCAAACTGCACAAGATTGTGGCAGGCGCTATTCGGTGACGAAACACATCGTTCTTGTGCTGGCATTATGCGCCCTATGGTCTGGGGCGGCCAGCGCTGACACGGTCGGTGGAAACTGGCCGGCGATAACCGAAGCGGAAAATGCGACGACCGCCGATCTCCAGCGCATGGCCTCGGATTTTCCGCATAGCGGGCTGATGCAGTTGCGGCTGGCGCAGGACGCCATAAACGCCGACCGGATGGCCCATGCTGAGGCCGCTTTATGGCGTTATATCGCGATGGGAGGCACGCTGACGGAAGCGGGGCAGGCGGTCGTCAGACCTGCTTTCGGCGACGGGCGCTGGCCGCTTTTTGTCGCACGCATGATCTATAACGCAGCGCCGCGTACCGCCAGCGTGGCGGTCGGCAGCGTGCCTGCAAATCTCGGGCTGATCGAGGGGATTGTGCATGTGCCGACGATCGACGCCAATCTGGTGTCGAGCGTCACTGCCCGTACGGTCTACGAACCGTCTGCTGTGGGATGGGCACCATTTTCAGGGGTCGGGGGCGAACCGGATCCCCGGTCTCCGGAGATGGGCAGCCCGATGGGCATGGCGTTCGATGCGGAACGCGGCTGGCTGTGGGTATCGTCCTCGGCCATCGACCAGACGACCGAACCGGACACGGCCTTTGTCGGGATGGTCGGGATTTCGCCGGATCGGCAGGAAATTCTCTGGCTGCCGGTTGGCGAGGGCGAGCAACCCGGCGATGTTGCCCTTGGGCCGGATGGCAGTGCCTATCTCAGCGACGGAGCGACCGGCGCAGTCTATGTGCGGCGTGTCGGGGCTGTGGCGCTGGAGCGCCTTGTCGAACCGGGCCGGCTTCGCAGCGCCCAAGGCATGGCGGTGTCGCCCGATGGCTCGGCGCTTATCGTCGCCGACTATAGCTATGGCCTGGCCCGTTTCGATTTCGAATCCGGCGCGCTGGACCGGGTCGAGTATGACGGCGCCCACATGCTCGATGGCATCGATGGGCTCGTTCGGCACGGCAATGCTTTTCTGGCCATTCGCAACGGCGTTCGCCCCCATGCGATCCTTCGCCTGTCGATCAGCGATGCCGGTGACAGGGTTACGGCGGTGGAGGTTGTCGAGCGGGCAAATCCCGATTGGGGGGAACCCACTCTCGGAACGATAGCGGGCAGTTCGTTTCGCTATATCGCCGATGCGAGATGGGGCGATTTCGGCGCTGGCGGCGCTCTCGAGGAAGGCGCCGAAGCGCGGCCAACGGCAATTCGCGCAATCGACCTGTCGCCGTTCGAAAATCAGCCGGATTTCCGCCGCTAACGCCCTTGTCTTGCTGCGAGGCAACGCCTAAAAGCGCCGTCAATTCAACTCCGACCACGAGTCCTGAACCTTGCCCGAAACGATTGCCGTTGATTGAGCCGAATATCTGCCGATCCTGCTGTTTCTCGGAATCGCGCTTTTATTGTCGACAGCCTTTGTCATCCTGCCGATGATTGTCGCCAGGTTTACCGGTGCGTCCAAGCCCTATGCCAACAAGCTGACCGAGTATGAGTGCGGTTTTCCGGCGTTCGAGGATTCGCGCGGCCAGTTCGATGTGCGTTTCTATCTGGTGGCCATCCTTTTCATTATCTTCGACCTTGAAGTCGCCTTTCTGTTTCCCTGGGCGGTCACCGTGTTCGATATGGGATGGGTCGCCTGGGGCGCGATGATGGTGTTCCTTGCGGAGCTTGCCATCGGCCTTGCCTATGCCTGGAAGGTGGGAGCGCTGGAATGGGAATAGAAGTCACTGCCCCGCCGCCCGCCGGCACGCTGCCCGACCCCGATTTCCTGAAGGACATCAATTCCGAAGTTGCGGACAAGGGCTTTCTCGTAACCTCGACCGAGGATCTCTTCACATGGGCGCGCACGGGCTCGCTGTGGTGGATGACCTTCGGGCTTGCCTGCTGTGCGGTCGAAATGATCCAGGTCAATATGCCGCGCTACGATATGGAGCGATTCGGTGCCGCACCGCGGGCCAGCCCGCGACAGTCGGACGTGATGATCGTCGCCGGCACGCTGTGCAACAAGATGGCGCCCGCCCTGCGCCGCGTTTACGATCAGATGTCCGAGCCGAAATACGTCATTTCGATGGGCAGCTGCGCCAATGGCGGCGGCTATTATCATTACAGCTATAGCGTGGTGCGGGGATGCGACCGGATCGTGCCGGTAGACATCTATATTCCAGGATGCCCGCCGACCGCGGAGGCGCTGCTTTACGGCGTCATGCAGTTGCAGCGGAAGATCCGCCGCGTCGGCACGATAGAGCGATAGGGTTATGGCGTCTCCGGCTCCTGTAATCGCCTCGAACGATGGCGTGATCGATGCGGTGAAAGCCGCACTTGGCAGCGCATTGCTCGATGCCGTCGAGGCGATGGGCGAGATTTCGATCACCGTCGCGCGCGATGCGTTGCATGAAGCGATGATCGCGCTGCGCGACGGCGAAGGTCTGCGGTATCAGCAGCTGATGGAAATCGCCGGCGTCGATTATCCCGAACGCCCGGAGCGGTTCGAGGTCTGCTATCATCTGCTGTCATTGACCCGCAATCACCGGATCCGCGTGAAGGTTATGACGGACGAGGAAATGCCGGTGCCGTCGATTACCGATATCTGGCCTGTCGCGGGCTGGCTCGAACGCGAGGTGTTCGATTTGTACGGCGTGCTGTTCGACGGTAATCCCGATCTGCGCCGCATCCTTACCGATTACGGCTTTCGCGGCCATCCGTTCCGCAAGGATTTCCCCCTCTCCGGCTATGTCGAGATGCGCTATTCCGAAGAGCATAAGCGGGTGATCTATGAGCCGGTCGAGCTGGCTCAGGATTTCCGTACCTTCGATTTCATGAGTCCCTGGGAAGGCGCGGAATATATCCTGCCCGGAGACGAGAAGGCCGAAGGCGAGCCGGATGTCGATACGCCGAAACTCACGGAA
>JBPOET010000229.1:0-3948 GCA_051251675.1 Parasphingopyxis sp.
GGCCGTAGGCGAACCGGCCCAGGATGGAGCCGACACAGCCGACAACGATATTCCAGAAAATGCCCATCGACGCGTCGCGATTCATGACGAGGCTTGCCAGCCAACCGATCACGCCGCCGACCGCCAGTGCAATAATCCAACCCCACATAGTCTCTCTCCCTTTCCCTATTACGCAGTCGTCCGCGCCATGCCTGAATGGTGTCACGAATCGACCGTGCGATGGGGGGAGCCTAGTGGTATCAGTGCCAAAAACAAATTCCCCGGCCGCCGACGGAGTTGGCAACCGGGGAATCCGTTGATCGCTGGCGGCCGCTGATCGACCGTGCGACAAATCCGATCAATTCAGATCTAGTATTTCTGCTGGCGCTCGTAGAGCGACTTATAATGCTGGATCCGCGTGACTCGCAGCCCCGGCATGCCCGAGCGATCGATGGCCCTTTGCCAGCTGGCAAACTCTTCGACCGTTAGATCATAGCGTTCGCAAGCCTCGTCCACCGTCAGCAGTCCGCCATTGACGGCGGCCACGACCTCGGCCTTGCGACGCACGACCCAGCGCCGCGTCGAGGGCGGCGGAAGGGAATCAAGTGTGAGCGGCTCACCCAAGGGGCCGATGACTTGCGCCGGACGTATCTGTTGGTTCTCGATCATTATTTCCTCAATGGGATCCTTCGATCCTTGCTTGGTCGTCAGCATTACGATGAACACCTTGTAAGCAAAGCTCGTTGAAAAAAGGCTGAAATGCCAAGGTAAACAGGCATTTTACCAACCTTTCCTGTTGATTACCGGGATGTGCGAAATTGGCACAGCGGGATTGAAACAACCCTTTAGTGCCTGCCCCCGCCCCATGACGTTCACATCTTCGGTGGCTGGTCGCGGTGCGAACACCGTGATCAACGCTTCCGTTGCAACCATCTGGTCGGCGCCCCCCATTGCAAGGCGCGTTGCAAGCCTGCTCGTCGGCTGCGCAGCCTGCGCCGCGGCCAGGAAGGCGACAAGTGCGTGAAAGTCCGGCTTGATGCTGCCGGCCGCATCCATGCGATTGCCAAAGGAAGTGAAACTCATGTCCATGGGGCAGCGTAATAGGGAGGAAGGTTGAAAACGTGGTAAAGGCGCTGGCAACGCTTTGGTGAGGATTTACGGGCCGAATTTTCACGGTCATGGTTATCCGGTCGATAATGCGGGCTGCATTGCCCTTTGCGCGCAGCGCTACGAAACACTAAATGGCCCTGTATGATGAACGCAGATTTCGATCTTGACCGCCCGGCGAGCGAAAGCCGTATCGTCGTTGCCATGTCCGGCGGCGTCGATTCCTCGGTTGTCGCGGCGCTGGCTGCGAAGACAGGCGCGGAAGTGATCGGCATAACGCTGCAGCTGTACGACCATGGCGAGGCGACGGGCCGCATCGGCAGCTGCTGCGCGGGGCAGGATATCCGCGATGCACGTGCCGTGGCCGAAAAACTTGGTATCGCCCATTATGTGTTCGACTATGAGAGCCGGTTCCGGGAATCGGTGATCGACGATTTTGCCGATGAATATATGGCAGGACGCACGCCGATCCCATGCATTCGTTGCAACCAGAGCGTGAAGTTCAAGGACCTGCTGGACATGGCCCGCGATCTGGGCGCGGATTGCCTGGCGACTGGCCATTATGTGCGCCGGGTCATGGGCGAGGGCGGCCCCGAACTCCATCGGGCGCTCGATCCGGCGCGCGACCAGAGCTATTTCCTCTTCGCGACGACGCAGGAGCAGCTCGATTATCTTCGGTTCCCGTTGGGCGGCATGCCCAAAGCTCAGGTGCGAGAGATTGCCAAAGAGCTTGGCCTTGGCGTGGCGCTCAAGCCAGACAGCCAGGATATCTGCTTCGTGCCCGATGGCGATTATGCCAGGATCGTGAAAAAAGTGCGTCCCGAAGCGGGCGAGGGCGGCGAGATCGTCACACGCTCGGGCGAGGTGCTTGGCGAACATAAGGGGCTGATCCACTATACGGTCGGCCAGCGTCGCGGGCTCGAGATCGGTGGCCAGCCCGAACCGCTTTATGTCGTCAAACTGGAGCCTGAGACCCGCCGCGTTGTTGTCGGGCCGAAATCGGCGCTGGCAGTGAGCGCAGCGCGGATCGAGGATCTGAACTGGCTCGGAGGGGCTTTCGAGGGCGAGATGACGGCCAAGGTCCGCTCCCTCTCAAAACCCGCGCCAGCCCGCTTCGATGGAGAACGGGTGGTTTTCGACACGCCCGAATTCGGTGTGGCTCCCGGGCAGGCGGCCGTGCTCTATGTGGGCGACCGCGTCATGGGCGGCGGCTGGATCGCTGGGACGGAAGCGGCGGAAGAGATGCTGGCTGCCTGACGGACATTGATTGCGTCCCTATCCCGGAATTTCAATCTTGCTGTCTTCCCGTGCTGGACATTTTTTCCAAGCGCATTATGTGATGATATATCATTATTAAATCGGGCGAATGAGATGGGCATAGGCAGTGTAGCTAGCCAAGACAGGATAGAATGCGTCGCAATGGGGGCTTCTCTGCTTTGCCTTGTCCATTGTCTGGTTTTGCCCATCGCTTTTGCGATACTTCCCTTCCTCGCCAGCACCATGCCGATCCCCGAAAAGGCGCATGTCTGGCTGCTCGCGTTCGTTATCCCAATGGCCGGGATCGCCTTGGTGTCCGGTTATCGGAGCCATCGCGATATCAGGCCATGCCTCGCCGGGAGCGCCGGACTTATTCTGCTCGCTTCGGCGGCGCTGCTGCTGGCGGAGACAGCCTGGGACATGCCGCTTACGGTTCTTGGCAGTCTGGCCCTTATTCTCGCGCATATTCTCAACTGGTCGCTGCGCCACGCCTGTCGGCGAGGCTGAGGTTGCCAATTCAGTCTATCGCCAAACCGCGCCTAGCGGTTCGCGAGCGCCCATCAACGCCGGCGATCATCATAATCGAACCGGATTCTGACCCAGGCGCCGACCTGTGACTCTCCGCCGATCCGGGGTGGGCGCACGCGAAACTGCCATGTCGCGGCAAGCAGCGACCGGCCGATATTCGATCCGCGCGGATGTTCGGCGAGAAGCTCGCAATTTTCGACGCGATATTCGGGCACGGTCTGGCAGATGATCAGGGCCCAGCCCGGCCCGCGCGCGGTGTCCAGATAGCCATCCAGTTCATCTGGCCGTGGTTCGTAATACCAGGAGGCCGCATAGAGCGGTTCGCCATTCGGGCCTGCGCCCTCGACCCGTTGTGAATCGCCGCTCCCCCTTCGCGCGCGCGGTGCGGGCGGGCCTATCATCTCGCCACTGGCTGGTGCCGGCGGGGCTGGCCGGGGCGGTATGTCGGCGATGTCCGGAGGGGAGGCCTGCTGGCGCGTAAGGGGAAGTAACGGCGCGGGAACGCGCTCAGCCGGCGTGTCATCCGGTCTGACGATTTCCTCTTCGGGAACCGGTTCGGTCGGGCTGGCTTGTTGCGGGGCGTCCGGTCCGGCCTCGGCCGGAGAGGGAGGCGCGGTCGTCGGAGGGTTTAGGGTGAAGCTGGACATGGGAACGACTTCACGCTCCTCCTCCGCATTCGATTGATTGAGGGTTAGCAACAGAAAGAGCAGCAGCGCCTCGACAAGCACCACGAACAGCACAGCGCCCGCCCGCCGCCCAAGCGTTTCGCGAATCCGGTCAGGCACCAGGCTGGATGGGGAAGGGGTCGACTGCAAGAAAAGGCTCCGAGGCTGCGCTCCATCTTATGTGCGCGTTCAAGTTCACGGGTGTTGGGAGACTATCGGGGTAAATGTAGTAACGCGGATGAGTACCCGCTTACAGCGTTAAGAACGGTTATCCGCAATGAAGAACACTGTCGCCGAATCCACGCAATTTGCAGCCGACAGGAGTGGTGCTCGATAGCAACAAGAAATCACTCCTAGAAACGGAAGTTGCAATGAGTTTTATCCCTGAAATCTCCTATTCCTAATGTGGAGT
>JBPOET010000023.1:0-11569 GCA_051251675.1 Parasphingopyxis sp.
CTCTTCCCCCGTTAAAATACCAAGCGCGCCCCGCCGGACGATTCGAGCCCGGTTAGGAAGTCAGTGTAGCAGACGCGAATGGCGTGACCAGCTCATCAATCGCTCGGGAAAAGCGCGGCGAGCCGTTCCAGCTGCTCGCGGACCACGCCGTCGACAACCGGGGCCAGTTCTTCGCGATCGAACTGCATATGGCCGCCCACCGCATAGGTCTGGCTGATGCGGGTGCCGCCTTCGATCTCTTCAAGCTGCCAGGTCAGCGCGCCGGCCAGTCCTTCGCCCTGCAGGGGGCCGAGCGCACCCGACAGCCGCAGCGTCCGGTTCGGTTGCACCATCACCACGCGCATCTGCTCTACGCTGCCACCGCTCGCGTTGCTCTCGCAAAAACAGCCTCCGGCAACCGGATCGAGCGAAAAGCCGGAAGCATCGCCGAACCAGCTATGATCGGGGTTCCAATAGAGCGCCGGATTGGTGAGGGCCGCCCAGACGTCTGCCGGCCGGGCCGATACGGCGGCGCTGTTGGTTGCGGTGAACCCGGTGTCCGACAGGGTCACTTCGGCAGACGCCGGCGCCGCAACGGCGCACACGGCCAGGATAACGCTCAATCGGATGGCCATCGCTTTCCCCTCGCCAGAAAGGGGTAAGCATAGCGAAGATTTTCAATTGTGCGAGGGGCGGCCAACGCACCAGACCGGACCGGGATCAGCCCGCGTCGAGAATCGCATCGATAGAATCGCTGACAGCCTCGATATCCGCCATGCCATCGACCCGGCGGACAAGGCCCTTGGGCTCGTAGTGCGGGATGATCGGCGCAGTTTTGGTGCGATATTCTTCCATCCGGGTGCGCACCGTTTCGGCATTGTCGTCCGGGCGGCGCTTGAATTCGGTCGATCCGCATTCATCGCAAACACCGGCAATCTTGGGCTGTTTGAATGTATCGTGATATCCTTCGCCGCACTTGGCGCAGGTGAAGCGGCCGGTGATCCGTTCAACCAGCGCATCCTCGTCGACGACAAGTTCGACGACATGATCGAGTTTCATGCCCTTTTCGGCAAGCAGCGCGTCCAGCGAATGCGCCTGCGCCTCGGTGCGCGGATAGCCGTCCAGGATGAAACCCTGCTTGACATCGTCCGCGTCGAGCCGGTCGGAGAGGATGCCGGTGACGATTTCGTCGGAAACGAGATCGCCGCGCGCCATAACGTCTTTCGCCTTGAGGCCGATCGGGGTCTCCGCAGCCACAGCGGCGCGAAGCATATCGCCGGTGGAAAGTTGGACCATGCCGCGCTCGTCTTCGAGCTTGGACGCCTGGGTACCTTTACCCGCACCGGGCGGGCCCAACAAAATTATATTCACCGACGCTGTCCCCCGCCCTTCAGTTTCGCCTTCTTGATCAGGTCACCATATTGGTGCGCGAGCAAGTGGCTCTGGATCTGACTGACAGTATCAATGGTCACATTAACGACAATAAGCAAACTGGTTCCGCCGAGCACAAAGGCCTGAATGCCGACCTGGGTCGAGAGGAATTCGGGAATCAGGCATATGGTAACCAGATAGATTGCGCCAACCACGGTGATACGGGTCAGTACATAATCGAGATATTCCGCAGTCCGTTCACCCGGGCGGATGCCCGGAACGAAGCCGCCATAGCGTTTCAGATTGTCTGCCGTTTCTTCGGGGTTGAACACAACCGCCGTGTAGAAGAAGCAGAAAAAGGCGATAAGGCTCGCATAGAGCAGCAGATAGAGCGAGCCGCCGCGGCCCAGGGCGTTGGTGATCGTCAGCAGAAGCTCGTTGCCCGTGCCGCTCGTGTCGGTGACGCCGCCCGACATGAACTGTGCCACGGTCAGCGGCATCAGCAGCAGCGAGGATGCGAAGATCGGCGGGATAACGCCGGCCGTATTGATCTTGAGCGGGAGATGGGATTTCTCCTGCGTCATGCCGCCGCGCTGCTGCGCGCGCTTCGGATACTGGATCAGAACACGGCGCTGGGCGCGTTCCATGAAGCAGATGCCGAAAATCAGGCCGATGAAGAGAAGCAGGAAGCCGACGACATAGCCGGTGGGGATTGCACCCGTCTGGCCCGATGCGAACAGTTGGATCAGTTCGGTCGGCATCTGGGCGACGATGCCGGCCATGATGATCAGCGAAATACCGTTGCCGATGCCGCGCGACGTGATCTGCTCGCCAAGCCACATCAGGAACATCGTACCGCCGACAAGGCTGACCACAGCGCCGAGACGGAACAGCATCATGCTGTCGCTGACCACCACTTGGACCCCCTGGGCCGCACCCATGGTTTCCAGGCCGACGACGAGGAAATAGCCCTGCACGATAGTCAGGCCGACAGTGCCGTAGCGCGTATACTGGTTGAGCTTCTTGCGCCCGCTTTCGCCTTCCTTCTTGATCGCGTTGAGCGTCGGGGAAAGCGCTGCGGCCATCTGTACGACGATCGACGCGGTAATATAGGGCATGATGCCGAGCGCGATGATACTCATCCGCTCGAGCGAGCCCCCCGAAAATGTGTTGAAGACATTGAGGATGCCGCCGCCACCGGTGTTGTCCTGCATGGTCGAAACGACCTGCTGGAGGGCGACGGGATCGATGCCCGGCAGCGGCACGAAGCTGAGCAGCCGGAAAATAATCAGTGCACCAAGGGTGAACCAGATCCGCTGGCGTAGCTCCGTAGCCTGGGCGAATTTTCCCAGATTGAGCCCTGCTCCAGCATTGGCGTTGCTTGCCATCGTCTATCCCATCCCCGATCCGCGAAGACCGCTATATCGGGACGCATGTTGCAGGAGGCAAGAGCGCGCCCGAATTTGCACCTGACACCGTCACCCCGGACTTGATCCGGGGTCCAGGGCGGCAAGCGATACCGCCACTGGCCCTGGATGCCGGATCAAGTCCGGCATGACGAAGAGATTTATTCCGTCTCGTCTTTCTTCGTATTCGATTTTTCGGCTTTTTCGGCCTTCGGCGCGGCGGCGATTTCCACCTTGCCACCAGCCTTCTCGACAGCTTCGACCGCGCCTTTGGAGGCACCGGCCACGACGAAATTCGCCTTGGCCGAAATCTCGCCCTTGCCAAGCAGGCGCACGCCGTTCTTGCCGCCGCGCACAAGGCCCGCCGCTTTCAGGGCAGCCTGGTCGATCGTTTTCTTGGCGTCGAGCTTCTTCTCGTCGATCGCTTTCTGGACCGCACCGACATTGACGATAGCATAGTCCTTGCCGAACGGGTTGTTGAAGCCGCGCTTCGGAAGGCGCATGTGGAGCGGCATCTGGCCGCCCTCGAAGCCCTTGATGGCCACGCCCGAACGGCTTTTCTGACCTTTGATGCCACGGCCGCCGGTCTTGCCTTTGCCGGAACCGATACCGCGGCCGACGCGGGTGCGCTCCTTGCGGGCACCTTTATTGTCTCTGAGATCGTTGAGTTTCATTGTCTGCACTCGCTTTCGCTGTTGTTCGCGCTTGATGGTAAAGAGCCCTCGACCGGATCAGTCTGGGCCTGTCGAAAGGATGTTTCCTAGCTGTCCTGAACTTCGACCATGTGCTGAACCTTGCTGATCATGCCGCGTACTGCAGGCGTGTCTTCGCGTTCAACAATCTTGTTCATTTTGTTCAGGCCGAGGCCGATCAACGTTGCGCGCTGATCCGGCTTGCGGCGGATCGGCGACCCGACCTGCTTGATTTTGATCGTGTTTTTCTTCGCTGCAGCCATGTTCGTTACTCCGTAACCGCCTCGGCTTCAGCCTTGGCTTCTTCGGCACCGACATCGCCGCGACGCTGAACCAGCTCGGCAATTTTCATGCCGCGCCGTGCCGCAACCGATTTCGGGCTCGACTGATCCTTGAGCGCCTCGAAGGTAGCCCGGATCATGTTATAAGGATTGGACGTGCCGACCGACTTGGTCACAACATCGGCAACGCCGAGGCTTTCGAACACGGCACGCATCGGACCGCCGGCAATGATACCGGTGCCCGGAGGCGCCGAACGCACAGTGACATTGCCCGCACCGAACCGGCCCTGGCCGTCATGGTGGAGCGTGCGGCCATCACGCAACGGAACGCGCATCATGGCCTTTTTGGCAGCAGCCGTCGCTTTCTGAATGGCCTCAGGCACTTCGCGCGCCTTGCCATGACCGAAACCGGCCCGGCCCTTGCCGTCGCCGACAATCATCAGTGCGGCGAAACCGAAACGCTTACCGCCTTTAACCGTTTTCGAGACGCGGTTGATATGGACGAGCTTCTCGACCA
The DNA here is from genome assembly GCA_051251675.1 of Parasphingopyxis sp. Lineage (GTDB taxonomy): Bacteria > Pseudomonadota > Alphaproteobacteria > Sphingomonadales > Sphingomonadaceae > Parasphingopyxis. The sequence goes on from JBPOET010000023.1 coordinate 4,247, forward strand.
GATCTTCGCCGTCGTCGTCGCGCCGATTGTCGCGACCGCCGCGACCGCGGCCACCGCCACGATTGTTGCCACCGCGATTGTTGCCGCCCCCGCGACCGCCCCGTGGCGCGCGCGCTTTGGTCTGCTGTTGCTCCGCAGGCGGCGTTACCGTCTCCGCGGTAGCATCGTCTGCCAGCTGTTTTTCGGTAACCACCGGTTCCGGAACATCGGTCTTTTCCGCTACCGCTTCCGCTGAAGGCGTTTCCTCGGCGGGAGCATCTTCCTGTTTCACAGCCGGCTCTTCCTTCTTCGCAGCAGCCTTTTTGGGGGCGGCTTTCTTGGCAGCGGGCTGCTTCGCTTCGGTCGCTTCGGCTTTCGCCTCTTCCGGTGCGGCTTCTGTCTTCTTGTCGTCAGCCATCATTAAAACTCCAGTCCGCCATCGCGGGCGGCATCGGCGAGCGCCTTGACGCGCCCGTGAAACAGAAAGGCGCCCCGATCGAACACGACCTGCTTGACGCCGGCTTTGACAGCACGTTCGGCAACCCGCTTGCCAACATCCGCAGCTGCGGAAACATTAGCGCCGGACTTGCCCTTATAGTCCGTGTCGAGCGTCGAGGCCGCGGCGACAGTCGTGCCGGCCTTGTCGTCGATGACCTGCGCATAGATATGCCGGCCCGAACGGTGAATGGAGAGACGCGGACGACCGCCGGCCTTGCGGCGGAGCGCCACGCGAACGCGCTGACGGCGTTTTTCGAAAGGAGTAAGGCGTTTTGACATGGCTTACTTCTTCTTTCCTTCTTTGCGGAAAATATATTCCCCGCGATATTTGATGCCCTTGCCCTTATAGGGTTCGGGTTTCCGCCATGCGCGGATTTCTGCAGCGACCTGACCGACCTTCTGCTTGTCGATACCGCTGATCTCGATCGTCGTCTGATCCGGCGTCTTGATTTCGATGCCCTCGGGAATCGCATAATCGACATCATGGCTGAAACCGAGCTGCAGCTTCAAGGTCTTGCCCTGCATCTGCGCGCGATAGCCAACGCCGGTAATCTCGAGCACCTTTGTATAGCCCTCGGAGACACCCTCGATCAGGTTGGCGACAAACGTCCGCTGCATGCCCCAATAGGCGCGTGCCCGCTTCGTGTCGTTGGCCGGCTTGACGAGGATCGAACCGTCTTCAATCTCATAGGAGATATCGTCGATCAGCGTCATCGTCAGGGTGCCTTTGCTGCCCTTGACGCTCAGTTCGCTGCCTTTGATTTCGGCCGTCACCCCTTCGGGGATCGCGACCGGCTGTTTACCGATACGGCTCATCCTAGAATACCTCCGCCAGCACTTCGCCGCCGACATTCTGTTCGCGCGCTTCCGCATCGGAGAGCACACCGCGCGGTGTCGAGACGATGGTGATGCCAAGGCCGTTCCGCACACGCGGCAAATCTTTCGATCCGCTGTAAACGCGGCGGCCCGGGGTCGAGACGCGCGCAACGTGCTGAATGGCCGGCTGGCCTTCGAAATATTTGAGCTCAATGCGCAGGCCTTTGTGCTTGCCGAGCTCTTCCTCCGTGTAACCGCGAATGAAGCCTTCGCGCTGCAGCACTTCGAGTACGCGTGCGCGCAGGGTGGAAGCCGGGCTCGTCACGGAGTCCTTCTTCGCCTGCTGGCCATTGCGGATGCGGGTGAGCATATCACCCAGGGGATCGGTCATAGACATTGCGTTACCCCTACCAGCTCGACTTCGTCACACCGGGAATCATGCCCTTGTTGGCCAGATCCCGAAGCGCGATGCGCGAGAGTTTGAATTTACGATAATAGCCGCGCGGACGTCCGGACAGCTCGCACCGGTTACGGATACGGGTCGGGTTCGCGTTGCGCGGAATTTCCGCCATTTTGAGGCGCGCCATCAGTCGCTCGCCATCGTCGAGTGACTTGTCGTTCGCCGTTGCTTTGAGCTTGGCGTATTTGGCCGCAAATTTCTTGGCCATACGCTTGCGCTTCTCATTCCGCTTGATGGAACTCAGTTTCGCCATGACTTAAGTTCTCGCTCCTTGTTGCGAGAAGGGAACGGGCTTACGCCGCTGCCTTCTGCTCTTCGTTCTCGGTTTCGTCGGCTTCCGGCGGGAAGGGGAAGTTGAACAGCCGGAGCAGTTCGCGCGCCTCTTCGTCGGTCGTTGCCGTCGTCGTAACAATCACATCCATGCCGCGTACTTCGTCGACATCGTCATATTTGATCTCGGGGAACACCATCTGTTCCTTGAGACCCATCGCGAAATTCCCGCGTCCGTCGAAGCTTTTCGGGTTCAGGCCCCGGAAATCCCGAATACGCGGCATCGCAATAGTGGTCAGCCGGTCGACAAATTCGTACATGCGGTCGCCGCGCAACGTCACTTTGCAGCCGATCGGCATGCCTTCGCGCAGCTTGAAGCTGGCGATGGACTGTTTGGCAACAGTGATAACCGGCTTCTGGCCGGCGATCTTTTCCATCTCTTCGGCAGCCTTCTGCACGCGTTTCTTGTCGTCCACCGCTTTGCCGACACCCATGTTGATGACGACCTTTTCAATCCGCGGCACCTGCATGTGATTTTTATAGCCAAACTTTTCGGTCATCGCCTTGACGATGCGGTCCTTATAGTCGGCGCGTAGACGTGGTGCGTAATCAGCCATCGATCGTCTCCCCGGAACGCGCTGCAACGCGAACCTTTTTGCCATCCTTGTTGGTTTCCATGCGGACCCGGGTCGGCTTGCCGGTTTTCGGATCCTCGAGAGCGACGTTCGAGACATGCAGCGGAGCTTCGCTGCGCTCGATACCGCCTTGCGGGTTTTGCTGGGTCGGCTTGCGGTGACGGACGGCGATATTGGCGCCTTCCACGACAACCTTGTCCACCTTCGGCAGAACCTTGGTTACCGTACCGTGCGTGCCTTTGTTCTTGCCGGCCAGAATGACGACCTTGTCGCCCTTTTTGATTTTAGCGGCCATGACTAGAGAACCTCCGGTGCCAGGCTGACGATTTTCATGTGACGAGCGGCGCGCAGCTCGCGAACGACCGGGCCGAAGATACGCGTACCGATCGGCTCCTTGTTTGCGTTCACCAGAACAGCGGCATTGCTGTCAAAACGGATCGTCGAGCCGTCCGAGCGCTTCACATCCTTGCGGGTGCGCACGATCACAGCGCGATGAACATCGCCCTTCTTGACCTTGCCGCGCGGCGCCGCTTCCTTGATGGAGACGACGATAATGTCGCCTACGGTCGCGGTGCGACGCTTCGAGCCGCCCAGCACCTTGATGCACTGGACGCGCTTGGCGCCGCTGTTGTCGGCGACGTCGAGAACTGACTGCATCTGGATCATCGATCCGTTCCTTCTTCCTCATCTCCGCCCGAAGCGGAGAAACCTTAAAAATTACGCTTCGGTCTTTGCTTCCGGTTCGCGCGCCGCTTCCAAGTCAACATCCTTGCTTTCCGCAATGTCGATCTTCTCGACATGTTTGGGAGCCTTGCTCACATCGACCCGCCCGACGACCTTCCAGGTCTTGAGCTTCGAAATCGGCTTTGTTTCCTCGATCCGAACGGTTTCGCCGATTGCGAACTCGTTCTTTTCGTCATGGGCGTGATATTTCTTCGAACGCCGAATAATCTTGCCGTACAGAGGGTGCTTCACCTTCCGTTCGACTTTGACGACGATCGTCTTGTCGGTCTTGTCCGACACAATCATCCCGGTCAGCACGCGCTTGGGCATTGCAAAAACTCCTTAAGCCGTTTCAGCGGCCGCGCGAGCGCGTTCGCCCTGCAGCGTTTTGATACGGGCAATATTGCGCCGGACCTCGGTTACCCGGGCCGGTCGTTCAAGCTGGTTCGTCGCCGACTGAAAGCGCAGATTGAACTGCTCGCGCTTCAGGTCAGCAAGTTCTGCTGCCAGCTCATCGTCATTCTTGACCCGAAGGTCCTCGATTGGCCGTGCCATTGCGGCGCCTCCTAGTAAATCGACTCACCAAGGCGGGCGACCACCTTGGTCTTGATCGGCAATTTCTCGGCCGCACGCTCGAAAGCAACCTTGGCGAGCGGGCCGGGAACGCCGTCCAATTCAAACAAAATACGGCCGGGCTTGACGCGAGCCGCCCAATATTCCGGCGAACCCTTACCCTTACCCTGACGAACTTCGGCAGGTTTTTTGGACACGGGAACATCCGGGAAAACGCGGATCCACAACCGGCCCTGACGGCGGATGTGACGCGTGATCGCGCGGCGGGCAGCCTCGATCTGGCGAGCCGTAATCCGCTCGGGCTCCATCGCCTTCAGGCCGAAGGATCCGAAATTGAGATCCGTACCGCCAGGCGCGTTGCCCTTGATCCGGCCCTTAAAGGCCTTGCGGAACTTCGTGCGTTTGGGTTGCAGCATCGTGCCGTACCTTCCTAAAAACTAGCGTCGCTGCGCCGGACGAACGCCCGAGGTCTGAGCCTCGACCATCAGCCGGTCTTGCGCCGTTGGATCATGGGCCATGATTTCGCCCTTGAAGATCCAGCATTTTACACCGCAGACACCATAGGCGGTATGGGCCGCGACTTCGGCGTAATCGACATTGGCGCGCAGCGTATGAAGCGGCACGCGACCTTCCCGGTACCATTCGGTACGCGCGATTTCCGCGCCGCCGAGACGGCCGCCGCAGGTGATCTTGATACCCTCTGCACCGAGACGCAGGGCCGACTGAACGGCGCGCTTCATGGCGCGGCGGAAAGCGATCCGGCGTTCGAGCTGATCTGCGACCGACTGGGCCACGAGACGCGCATCGACTTCGGGCTTCCGAATTTCGACGATGTTAAGCGACACGTCGCTTTCTGTCATCTCACCCAGCTTCTTCCTGAGCTTCTCAATATCTGCGCCCTTCTTGCCGATGATGACACCGGGGCGGGCAGCATAGACGGACACGCGGCACAGCTTTGCCGGACGCTCGATCACAACCTTGGAAATCGCGGCTTGGGCCACGGTTTCCATGATATATTTGCGGATCTTGAGATCCTCGAGCAGCAACCGGCCATATTCGCTGCCTTCGGCATACCAGCGGCTGTCCCAGGTCCGGTTGATCTGGAGGCGCATGCCTATCGGATTGGACTTATGACCCATTACGCGTCTTCCTCTTCACGAACGACAATGCGGATGCGGCTGAACGGCTTCATGATCCGGGCAGAACGGCCACGGGCACGAGCGCGCCAGCGCTTCATCGTCAGCGCCTTGCCGACACTTGCCTCGCTGATCACCAGCGCGTCGATGTCGAGATTGTGGTTATTCTCCGCATTGGCGATCGCCGACTGCAGAACCTTGCGAACGTCGACCGCCATGGCGCGCTTCGAGAAGCTCAACACGTTGAGCGCCTCTTCGGCCTTCTTGCCGCGGATCAGACCGGCGACGAGATTGAGCTTCTGCGCGGATCCGCGGATCGAACTGCCGACGGCGTAGGCCTCATTGTCGGCCACGCGGCGGGGATTGGCTTGCTTGCCCATGTCTAGCGCCCCTTCTTGTCGGCCATATGGCCGGGGAAGAAGCGGGTCGGGGCGAACTCGCCGAGCTTGTGCCCGACCATGTCCTCATTGACCGACACCGGCACGAACTTGCGGCCGTTATAGACGTTGAAGGTCAAGCCAACGAACTGCGGCAGGATCGTCGAACGGCGCGACCAAGTCTTGATCGGCTTGTTCGAGTTTTCGTCCTGCGCCGTTTCGGCTTTCTTCAGGAGATGAAGGTCTACAAAGGGACCTTTCCATACGGAACGGGCCATGACTACCTCTTCTTCTTCTTGTGCCGCGAACGGATGATCATCTTGTTCGAGGCAGCCTTGGGATTACGGGTACGGGCGCCCTTGGCGGACTTGCCCGTCGGCGAAACCGGATGACGACCACCCGAAGTCTTGCCCTCACCACCACCATGCGGGTGATCGACGGGGTTCTTGGCGACACCGCGCGTCAGCGGCTTGATACCGCGCCAGCGATTGCGGCCGGCCTTGGCGAAATAGGTGTTGCTGTTGTCCGGATTGGAAACCGCACCGACCGTGCCCATACAATCCGCAGGAACGAAACGCTGCTCACCGGATTTGAGGCGAACCATCACCATGCCGCGATCGCGGCCCACCAGCTGAACATAGGTGCCGGCGGCACGGGCGATCTGCCCGCCCTTGCCGGGGCGCATTTCGATATTGTGGCAGATCGTGCCGACCGGCATCTGCCCCAGAAGCATGGCATTGCCAGGCTTGGTATCGGTTTTTTCGCCAGCGATAACCGTGTCGCCAACATCAAGCCGCTGCGGCGCGATGATGTAGGACAGTTCGCCATCGGCATATTTCAGCAGAGCAATGAATGCAGACCGGTTGGGATCATATTCGATCCGCTCGACCGTGGCTTCCACATCCCATTTCCGCCGCTTGAAATCGACCTTGCGATATTTCTGCTTGTGACCGCCGCCGATGCCGCGCGCGGTGACATGGCCCATATTGTTGCGGCCGCCGGTCTTGCGCTTGCCTTCGACGAGCGACTTGACCGGTCCGCCCTTCCACAGGCCCGACTTGTCAACGATGACGAGATGGCGCCGGCCAGGGCTCGTCGGTTTGGCTGATTTAAGTGCCATGACTAGATCCCCGTCGTAACGTCAATGGAGTCGCCATCAGCAAGCGTGACAACCGCTTTCTTGATGTCGTTGCGTTTGTATGGACGACCCTTCCAGAGCTTCCTCTTGCCCTTCTGGATCAACGTGTTCACGCCCGTCACCCGGACATCGAACAACGCCTCGACCGCCGCCTTGATAGCCGGCTTGGTCGCATCCTTGCTGACCCGGAAAACAACCGCGTTGTTTTCGCTCAGCAACGTGGATTTTTCCGTGATGTGCGGGCCCTTGATCACGTCATAATGCTCAAGCGCAACCGCTTCGGTTTTCTTTTTAGCCATTGAAGCGCGCCTCCAGCTGCTCAACCGCTGCGCGGGTCAGGACCAGCGTATCATGGTTGAGGATGTCATAGACGTTGGCGCCCATCGCCGGCATCACATCGACGCCGATGATATTGGCCGATGCCTTGCGGAAATTATCATTCACGGCTTCGCCGTCGATAACCAGCGCAGACTTGCCCAGGCCAAGCTTGTCGAAATGACCCTTGAGCGCCTTGGTCTTCATTTCCTTGAGATCGATATTCTCCACGACGATCAGGCTTTCGGCCTTCACCTTCGAAGAGAGCGCCATTTTCAGGCCCAGCGCACGAACTTTCTTGTTCAGCGACGGATTGAAATCACGCCTACGCGCACCATGAGCCTTGCCGCCACCGATGAAGATCGGAGCACGGCGATCGCCATGACGAGCGGTACCACCGCCC
>JBPOET010000230.1:0-3935 GCA_051251675.1 Parasphingopyxis sp.
ATCATCCGCAATGTCGCAGCCGGCACCCTGGCGAAACGGCTCGGCCTGGAAGAGGGCACACCCCTTCCCCGGGCGCTGGTCGAATATTGTTACAAGGACGATGCATTGGGCGACCCGCTGGTCGGCGAGGACCATATCGAGTGCTTCGGCTGGGCCAGCAACGAAGAGATGCGCGACATCACCGAAATGGCGTTCCGCATCAACGATTTCATGTGCGGCCTGTTTTCCGCCATCAACATCCGCCTCGTCGACTTCAAACTCGAATTCGGCAGGGTGTGGGAAAACGAATATCCACGGCTGCTCCTGGCCGACGAGATCAGCCCCGATGGCTGTCGGTTGTGGGATATGGAGTCCGACGAGAAACTCGACAAGGACCGGTTCCGCCGCGATCTGGGCGGAGAGGTCGAAGCCTATCAGGAAGTGGCCCGGCGCTTCGGACTGTTGCCGGAAGGTGCGGAAAACGAGGTGCTCGATCTGGAGCAACATCGCAAGAAGCGCGGGAAATAGCGCGACAAGCCTGCCCGAAGCCGGCACAATCATGACAATGGCTCCCAAAAACGCACTCTTGCCGCCATACGCAGAATGCAGGCGCTGACGGCCTGACGGCGGAGGCATTGAGATTCGGGAAGCGGTCCATGAACACATTGGGCAGGCTTGGCGCCCCGGGCCTGTTCTTCCCGCCGCGCCAGCGCCCGCGAAACAGCGCTTGCACAGGCTGTATCGGCTACCCTCTTGCCACAGGACGGCGATGGCAGCATAGAGCGCGCGACTCTGGCCCTGCGGGGAGATGCAAGCCATGAAAACACGTATCCATGTTACCTTGAAAAACGGGGTCCTCGATCCCCAGGGCAAGGCCATTCATCACGCGCTGGAATCGCTCGGTTTCGAGGGCGTCAACGATGTCCGCCAGGGCAAGCTGATCGAACTCGATCTCGACGATTCCGTATCCGACGCGGATATCGAGGCCATGTGCCGCAAGCTGCTCGCCAATATGGTGATCGAGAATTTCGAGATCGAGAGAGAGGCGGCCTGATGAAGAGCGCAGTCATCGTCTTTCCCGGATCCAATTGCGACCGCGATATGGCGGTGGCGCTCGAACAGGCGACCGGTGCAAAACCGCATATGGTCTGGCACCGGGAAACCGAACTGCCGGACGGTATCGGGCTGATCGCGCTACCCGGCGGCTTTTCCTATGGCGACTATCTGCGCTCCGGCGCGATCGGCGCCAATTCCCCGATCATGCGCGAAGTGAAGGCGGCCGCCGATCGCGGTGTGGCCGTGCTGGGCGTTTGCAACGGCTTCCAGCTGCTGACCGAGGCGGGCCTGCTCCCCGGTGCGCTTCTCCGCAATGCCGGAATAGATTTCATCTGCCGCGATGTCGCGCTGAAAGTAGCATCGAGCCAGACCGCCTTCACCAGCGGCTATGAATCCGATGAAACGATCACCATCCCTGTCGCGCATCATGACGGCAACTATTTCGCCGACACCGATACGCTGGACCGCATCGAGGGCGAAGGTCATGTCGCTTTCCGCTACGACGAAAACGTCAACGGATCGGCGCGCAATATCGCCGGCATCGTCAACGCAGCCGGCAATGTTCTCGGCATGATGCCCCACCCCGAACGCATGATCGAACCCGCCCATGGCGGTTCCGATGGCAAGCGGCTGTTCGACGGGCTGGTCCGAGCGCTGGGTTAAGGATTGCCGACAGGCACCTGCTGAGGAACTAACGCATCTCGGTCCGTGTGAATCGCGCCAGCAGCATGACCACCGACGGCCAGAACAGCGTATTCCAGATATCGTGCCAGTTGCCTGCGTAGACCTGCGTCGCACCGATCACTTCGGTATCGTAAATGTCCCAGACTTCACCGAGTATCGCTACCAGCAGCACAGCGCACCATGGCCGGATATCGCGCAGCGGCAGCCGAAAGATCAGCGCGGTCCCGAAAAACACGATCAGCCCGACATAGACGTGCAGGGCATCCCTGGAGAGCCCTGCCGTATCGAGCAGCAGGATTTTCGTCTCCTGGAAGAGGCTCATCAGACAGCCGTCTTGAACGGCGTGAAACCCGTATGCTCGTCATACACGTCCAGCCCCTCGCGCCGTTTGAGCCAGCCGACTGCGGCGTAGGTCACCGGCGTCAGCAGGGCCTCCCAGGCAACCTTGAGCAGCCAGTTGGTGATCATGACGGTGACGACGAGGCTGTTGTCCCACACGCCCCAAAAGGCGAGTGGGTAGAAAATCAGGCTGTCTATGCCCTGGCCGAAAATCGTCGAGCCGATCGTTCGCGACCAGAGATGCCGCCCCTGGGTCCACACTTTCATGCGCGCCATGACATAGCTGTTGACGAACTCGCCCGCCCAGAAAGCGACGATCGAGGCGAAAACGATCCTTGGAACCTGCCCGAACACCTGCTCATAGGCGTCCTGCCCGGCCCAGTTGCCGTCGGGCGGCATGGCGACGACGACCGCGGCCATGATCGCCATGAACAGCATCGCGGCAAAGCCGGCCCAGATGCACCGCCTCGCCCGCGCATAGCCATATACTTCGGTCAGCACGTCGCCGAGCACATAGGAAAGAGGGAAGAAGAGAATACCGGCGCCGAACGCATAGGCGCCGATCAGGGGCAGATCGACATTGGCGACCTTGCCAGCCCCGATCACGTTGGAAAGGAGCAGAATGACGACAAAGGCCACCATCACGAAATCGAAATAGCGCATCCGCCGGTTGCCCAGCGCAGAGGCGTCGATTTTCTCGATTGATGTGTCGCTCATGCCCCTCCCCCTGCCCCATCTCCATCTTGCAATCCAGCCGAAATTGGCGTGAAAGTGGCCCCATGTATTCGATTTTCACATCCATGAAGGTGTTCAGCGATCCCTGGGTCGGCCATCCCGGGCTGAACCGGCTAGGCATGCATCGCAAACGGCTGAAAGCGGCGCAGGCGATATCGCGGTTCCGCCGCGCGCAGACCGTCCACGGCTATGACAGGGATGAGCAACATCTGCTCGACCAGGGTTTTGTCGCGATCGAAAATTTCCTGCCCGATACCGAATTCGAGGCCCTGCGCGCGGAGTGCCATGCTTCTGTCGAAGCCGCAAAGGCCATCACCCCGCTGCCCGCAAAACCGGAAGTCTGGGGCTTTGGCGACAGCGACCGGCATGACTGGGGCTTTGACCGGTTCGACGGCAGCACCCTCAACCGCTTCATCAAACCTGGCCCGCTCGCCGCCGCCTTTCCGCGAGGCCGGCGCTTCAAGCGCCTCGCCCGCATTGTGACCGGCAAGACGATGGCGCCGCGCCGCAACTGGATCTACCAGACGGTCAATGGCGACGACACGGAGATCCCGGACCAGCAACGCGAATTCCATCGCGACACTTTTTTCAACTGCATGAAATACTGGTTCTTCATCGATCCCGTGCGCGAGGAAGATGGCCCGTTCGTCTATGTGCCCGGCAGCCACAAGCTGACCCCCGAACGCATCGCCTGGGAAGAGAAAAAGGCCGAGGCGGCGGTGGAGGCGCGCCTGCAGCAGAATCGCCGGGGCATGACCGGCTCCTTCCGCATCGAGAGAGAGGAGCTTGCCGCGCTCGGCCTGCCGCCGCCGCAAAGCTATCCCGTGCCCGGCAACACCCTGGTCGTCGCCAATGTCTTCGGTTTTCACCGCCGCGGCGATGCAGTTCCCGGGACTGACCGGCTGTCGCTATACGGCAATCACCGACCACAGCCTTTTATTCCGTTCGGCAGCTAGCTACAGGGATGCAGCGCGCGCCCGTAGCTCAGCTGGATAGAGCGCGAGACTTCTAATCTTGAGGCCGCAGGTTCGACTCCTGCCGGGCGCGCCAGTTATTTGTCGAGACGGGCGCAAAGTACGAACTGATGATTCTCACGCTTCACAATGCAGATGACGTGTCAGCCCGGGCAATTCAGTTTACTC
>JBPOET010000231.1:0-3934 GCA_051251675.1 Parasphingopyxis sp.
GCCTTGACCGTCATCTTGCGTCCGCCGCCGTTATGCCCGCCTTCGAGCATTGTCGACGCACCATGCTGGTTGAGCAGGTGCATGAAATTGTCGACATCGGCGAGACGGGGCAGGTTTTCGAGGCACAGCGCCTCGTCCGTCAGTAATGCACAGGGCATGAGCGTGAGGACGGCGTTCTTCGCGCCGGAAATCTGCACGGTTCCTGAGAGGCGGTTGCCGCCACGAACTACGATACTATCCATGACCGGCTTCTACCGGAACTTGGCGGGCGCGCAATCCCGGCGCCAACTCACAATGTGCAATCAGGCTTTTTCAAGCGTGCATTGCAAAGGATGCTGATTCTCCCGGGCAAAATCGATCACCTGGGTCACCTTGGTTTCGGCGACTTCATAGCTGAACACCCCACACACCCCTACGCCGCGCTGATGAACCTGCAACATAACCCGCGTCGCATCGTCCATGCTCATGCTGAAGAAGCGCTGGAGGACGAGCACGACGAATTCCATCGGCGTGAAATCGTCATTCAGCATCAACACCTTGTAGGGGGACGGCTTTTTGGTTCGCGTGCGCGTTTGCGTTGCGACCCCGAGGCCGGAACCGCCTGTTCCCTCATCGCCATCGTCATCGGTGCCGGAGGCAAGAATTTCGTCGCTTTGAAGCATGGTTCTCGGAATATCGTATTGCGGGGCCGCTAAGCAAGGGGGTGATGTGGTGTAAAAAGCCTAACCGGCCCGGAAACCGGGATACGGCAAGACATCGCCAACGCAAAAGGGCCGCCCCGCACTGTTGCGGAACGGCCCCTTGTTCATTGCGTTGAAGCGTGAAGCTTAGGCAGCGGCCTTCTTCACCTTGTCGGCAGCAACCGCGAAACGGTTGGAGATCGGCTCGGCAACTTCGCCGGCGAGCTTCAGCCATGCTTCGCTCATCTTCGAACCTTCCTGAACCATCGATTCGAATGCGCTCTTGGCATAGTCATTCTGGATCTGGAAGAACTCGGTCGGCGACTTGACAGCAGCAACCTGCTTGATCGTGCCAGTCATCGTTTCGAAACGCTGACGGCCGAACTCAGCCGCTTCGCGAGCAATTTCGCCGGTACCTTCGGCAGCGATGCGAGCCGAAGCAACGAGGGCTTCCACATTGCCCTTGTTGAATTCGCCGATTTCGCGAGCCACTTCGGTGCCCTTCTCGACGGCGGTCTTCGCACGCTCGTTGATGTCGCCGAACATTTCCTTGGCGCGCTCGGTAGCGGCTTCGGCAGTCTTTTTCACGCTGTCCTGTGCTTTTTCAGCTGCATTCGTCATAATCGTTCCTTTCGAAGTGGCTGCAGATTTGACGGCAGCCTTTTTTGTTACAGTCTTCTTCTGCGCCGTCTTTGCGGCGGTTTTCTTGGCCGGGGTCGCTTTCTTAGCGGCAGCGGCGGTCTTGGTCGTTGTAGCCATGGTTAACTCCACACCTTCATCAATCTCTATGTTGCAGTGCACAATATAGGAGACGATCCAGATTTGCAAGCACTTTTTGTGCACCGCAGCATAGCGTGCAAAGAGAGCGATCCGTCGCACCCTCAGAACATCATGCTTGTTTCTGTAATATTTGGAGAAACTCGCCTGTCAGCGGGTCTTTACATAGCTTCCCGGGGCATCTTCCAGCGCTTTCAGCCTGCCTTTTCCGGGCTTGCGCGCGCCTTTGGCCTCGACCTTGCTTCCGGCATGGCTTTCGAGCCAGCCGAGCCAGTCCGGCCACCAGCTTCCCGGCGTTTCCTTCGCTCTTGCAATAAAGCCCGCCAGCGAATCGGCGCCCTTCTTGTTCGTCCAATACTGATATTTCTTTGCATCGGGCGGATTCACGACCCCGGCGATATGGCCGGACCCGGCAAGCACGAAACGCAATGGGCCTTTGAAATGTTCGGTGATCTTCCAGACGCTCTCCGGCGGGGCGATATGGTCCTCCCGGCCCGCCTGGACATAGGCGGGCGTTTCCACGCTGGTCAGATCGATCGGCACATCGTCGACTGAAAGGCCCCCCGGCGTCGCAAGCTTATTGTCGCGGTAGAAATCGTTCAGATAGTTGCGATGCCACTTGGCCGGCAGATTGGTCGTATCGCCATTCCAGTACAGCAGGTCGAATGCCGGATAATCCTCGCCCAGCAGATAGTTGCTGACGACATAGTTCCAGATCAAATCGCGCCCGCGCAGCAGGTTGAAGGTCGCCGCCATGTAACGGCCATCGAGATAGCCTTCGCCTTCCCCTAACTGTTCGATCAGTTTGGCCTGGCTTTCGTCGATGAAGAGCTGGAGATCGCCGGCTTCGGTAAAATCGACCTGGGCCGTGAAAAAGGTCGCGCTCTCCACCTTGTCCGCCTCTCCCTTTGCGGCGAGATAGGCAAGCGTCATCGCCAGCGTCGTGCCAGCCACGCAATAGCCGATGGTGTTGACCGAGGGCACATCAAGCAGCTCGCGCACCGTATCGATGGCATCCACCTGGCCGCGCACGACATAATCGTCCTGCACCACATCGGCCATGCTGGAATCGGCGGATTTCCACGACACGACGAACACCGTAATCCCCTGCGCCACGGCCCAGCGGATAAAGCTTTTCTTCTCATTCAGGTCGAGAATGTAAAAACGGTTTATCCAGGGCGGAAAGATCAGGAGCGGCGTTTCGAAAACCTTCTTCGTCACCGGTTCATACTGGATCAGCTGATAGAGCGGAGTTTCCTTGATCACCTTGCCCGGCGTCGTCGCGATATTCTCGCCCAGCGTGAAGGCGGCGGAATCGGTGTGGGTCAGCTGGCCCTTATCCAAATCGGTCAGCATATGCTCGAGACCGGTGAGGAAACTCTCCCCCTTCGTCTCGATCGCCTTTTCCAGGACTTGCGGATTGGTCAGCGCAAAATTGCTCGGGCTCATCGCATCGACGAACTGCTGGGTAACAAAGCGGGCCTGCGCCTTCTGTTTCGGGTCCACCCCGTCGATCGTATCGACACTGCGCAACATGTGATCGGCAATCATCAGATAGCTTTGGCGTATCATGTCGAAGACCGGATTGCTCTGCCATTGCGGAGCGGCAAACCGGCGATCCTTCGGCTTGGGGTTTGCTTCGCCTTCCTGCTCGCCCTCCCCGGGATTCAGGAAACGCGTCCACAATTTGATACTGTCTTCCCAGAAATCGGACTGTGCTTGAACGAGCCGCTCCGGATTGAGCGTCATGGATGAAAGACCCGCGAACATGGCGGGAAGCTGGTCCGCGCCCGGTATTGCGGATTCGGTCACTGCCTTCGGATCGACATCGGCAGCGCGCTGCATCTGGCGCGCGGCATATTCCAGCATCATCTGTTGCGCACGGCCGAGTACGCCAGTCCAATGCTGCATATCCTCCAGGCTGGGCAAATCGGCGCCAGCCATCGGGCCGTCTTCAGTTTCTGCCATGATTTCGTTTCCTCTGCGTTGGCCCAGCCTATCCGATGCGCACGCCGGCGCAAGGCATGTTCGGCTATAGGCCGCCCTCATAGACAATGATTGCGACACCATTAGGATCGGTCAGATAAAGATAGCGCGATCCCCATGGTCGCTCTACCGGGCCGCGGCGTTCCACATCCGGATCAAGGCCTTGCACAAACGCGGTCAGGTCATCTGTCTTGAATTGCAGGCTGAGGCCCGCAAAATCATAGATCTCCTCACCATCGTAAATCTCTAGGAACGCTTCTTCCCGGCCGTCCCTGAATGCGAGAATGACACCCTTGTCCTTTGCCTCGTCCCATTCCTCCGCAACCACCATTTCAAAGTGGCGGACATAATAGTCGCGTGTTTCGGCGAGCCTTGGTGTGGTGATCTTGGTTTTGAGCGAAAATGCCATAAACGCCCCTTTCTCGCGATATTGCCGATGACAATGGCGATCCATTGCGTATAGGGAAAGGGCTATGAACACTGACTTTTAC
>JBPOET010000232.1:0-3929 GCA_051251675.1 Parasphingopyxis sp.
AAAAATATCGCCTGAAACTCGGCCATGGACATGCCGCGATTGATCTGCAGGTATTCGGGCGTCGCGCGATAGGCGTCGAGCTCCGCCTGCCATTGTTCCGCGTTGAGCGGGGGGATGATCCCGGAGATCGGTTCCCAGCGCACCATGGAACGTCCGGATTCGGTCAATCGCGTGATTCCGCCGACAACCACCATGATGAAAACAAGAGCCCCGACGCCGAGCAGCCACCAGGCGATGGTTCTGGGCCGGTAAGGCGCGGCTGTGGACGGGGAGCGAGTGGAACCGGTCATGCTGCCGATGCAGATATGCCTCCTGCGACCGATTGCCAACACCCGGAATTTCTTGTTGTGTGATATTGTATCTTGCGTGTAATATCATATCTGGACGATCCCCGGGCGACATGGAGTCGAACCGGCGAGAAGGAATTTGCCTCAATGCCGCGATTGGCGACGGAAAATGGAGTGCTGGACCGATGGGCCATTGGGCTGTCGGGCCTGTGTCTCGTCCATTGCCTTTCGGTTTCCGTCATTTTGGCGCTGGCCTCGTCGGCTGGCGGTGTCCTGCTTGATCCGATCGTGCACGAGATTGGGCTGGTGCTCGCAATTCTTTTCGGAATTGTCGCAATCGGTCGCGGAGCGCTTAAACATGGCTATCTTTTGCCGGTAGCGATCAGCTCGCTCGGTATCGGCGCGATGGCGGGCGCCCTGTCCCTGCCGCATGGCGATATGGAACTGCTTTATACGATCCTGGGTGTCGGGCTTCTCGCACTCGGCCATGATCTCAACCGCCGGGCCTTTTCCTGACGCTGACCTCCCGACACCGGCTGTGGGTAGCCGGGCCGTACGGGGATTGCGAAGCGGCGGCATCGCGCTTACCTTTTGATCCATGGCTATTCACAATCACAACCATGTCCTGCACGAAGGCGCGGCCTTGTCGTCCGCCGCGCAAATCGCGCTCGAACGGTCCGGCGAACAATGGACGAAAATGCGCGCTGCTGTGTTCGATGCGCTCGCGACGTTCGATCGCCCGGCCTCGGCCTACGACATCGCCGAAGCGGTATCGAACGCGCAGGAGCGCCGCGTGGCGGCAAACAGCGTCTATCGCATCCTTGATCTGTTCACGACGGCGAATGTCGCGCGGCGGATCGAAAGCGCGAACGCCTATCTCGTCAACCGCCACCCCGATTGCGTGCACGATTGCATCTTTCTGGTGTGCGATGGCTGTGGCGAAACGACCCATCTCGATGATGACAAGCTTGCCGACGGGGTGCGCGCGGCGGCCCGACAACAGGGATTCAATCCCGAACGGCCGGTGATCGAAGTGCGGGGTCTGTGCTCAGAATGCGGCTGAAGCCGGTGACGGGCCGGTTCGACTCCGGCTTTTCCCGCCCCTAAAAGGGCGAATCGAGAAAGGTTGCGTTACTCATGTCCGATCGCCCCGTTACCCCGCTGCTCGACCAGGTTGAGTATCCGGCGGATCTGCGAAAGCTCAAGCCCGAGCAATTGACCCAATTTGCCGACGAACTGCGGGAAGAGGTTATCTCCGCGGTTTCGGTTACCGGCGGGCATCTGGGTGCGGGGCTTGGCGTGGTCGAGCTCACGGCGGCCATCCATTATGTCTTCAACACGCCCGAAGACCGGCTGGTCTGGGACGTCGGGCATCAATGCTACCCCCACAAGATCATCACCGGAAGGCGCGACCGCATCCGCACCCTGCGCCAGGCCGAAGGGCTGTCGGGTTTCACCAAGCGGTCCGAAAGCGAATATGATCCGTTCGGCGCCGCGCACAGCTCGACCTCGATCTCCGCAGCGCTGGGTTTCGCCACCGCGAACATGCTGGCCGACAAGCCCGGCAAGGCGATAGCGGTTATCGGCGACGGCGCCATGAGCGCGGGCATGGCCTATGAAGCGATGAACAATGCCGAGGCCGCCGGCAACCGGCTCGTCGTCATCCTCAACGACAATGACATGTCGATCGCGCCGCCGGTTGGCGGGCTGTCCGGCTATCTGGCGCGGCTGATCTCGTCGCGCGAGTTTCTGGGTCTGCGCGATATCGCAAAGAAGGTCGCAAAAAAGCTTCCCAAACGCTTGCAAACAACAGCAAAAAAAGCAGACGAATATACGCGCGGCATGGTGACCGGTGGTACGCTGTTCGAGGAGCTGGGCTTCTATTATGTGGGGCCGATCGACGGTCATGACATGCACCAGCTGATCCCGGTTCTCGAGAATGTGCGCGATGCGGCCGAGGGGCCGTGCCTGATCCATGTCGTCACCCAGAAGGGCAAGGGCTATTCCCATGCCGAACAATCCGCAGACAAATATCACGGCGTCGCCAAGTTCGATGTCGTGACCGGGAAGCAGGACAAGGGCCCGGGCGGCGGGCCGCCAAGCTATACCAATGTTTTCGCCAAGGCCCTTATTGCCGAAGCCGAGAAAGACGATGGCATTTGCGCAATCACTGCGGCGATGCCCGGCGGCACCGGTGTCGACAAGTTCGGCGCAGCCTTTCCCGACCGCTCCTTCGATGTCGGCATTGCAGAGCAGCATGCGGTGACTTTCGGCGCCGGGCTCGCTGCGCAGGGGATGAAACCGTTCGTGGTCATCTATTCGACCTTCCTGCAGCGCGCCTATGACCAGGTCGTCCATGATGTGGCGATCCAGAATCTGCCCGTCCGTTTTGCTATGGACCGGGCCGGTTTTGTCGGCGCCGACGGTTCGACCCATGCCGGAAGCTTCGATCTCGCCTATCTCGCGACCTTGCCGAATTTCGTGGTCATGGCCGCCGCCGACGAGGCGGAGCTGACCAACATGGTCCATACCATGGCCGATTATGACGACGGCCCCATCGCCGTGCGCTATCCGCGCGGCGCGGGAACCGGCGTGGCTATTCCCGATGAGCCTGAAAAGCTGGAAATCGGCAAGGGCCGGATCGTCCGCCATGGCAGCAAGGTTGCCATCCTTTCGCTGGGCGCGCGGCTGGAGGAGGCCAAAAAGGCGGCGGACCGCCTCGATGCGATGGGGCTCAGCACCACGGTCGCCGATCTGCGCTTCGCCAAGCCACTCGACCATGACCTGATCCGGCAATTGCTGACCAGTCACGAGGTTGCGATCACCATCGAGGAAGCGAGTGTCGGCGGCTTCGGGGCACATGTGCTGACCATGGCGAGCGATGACGGCCTGACCGATGCCGGGCTGACCGTGCGTACCATGCGGATGCCCGACGCATTTATCGATCAGGACAAGCCGGAAAAACAATATGCGATGGCCGGGCTCGATGCCGATGGTATCGTCGACACGGCTCTCAAGGCGTTGCGCCATAACAGCGTGAATGTGGAGGAACTGGGAGAGCGGGCTTAAACTCTCTTTCCCGGTGCGGGAAAGCGCCTCCTCCAGTATCGTTTTCCTTGACCGGCGCCGAGATCTTGCCTCGCAACCGTTAGCGGAACCGCGCCCAGAAGCCTTTCTGTTTGCCCAGCATCCTTTCGACCTCTTCGCCGACAATCTGCTGCTGGACTTCCGATGGCGGCGGGATATGGCCTTTGCCCCAATCACCAAGGATCAGCTTGAACCGTCCGTCATCGCCAGGCTCGAGCGAGACGCCGAGCGTTTCGGCAAGGGGTTTCAACTGCAACTCGACATGGTCGTCATGCTCATTCTGGCAATAGACGATTCTCCCCTTGGGCGGCGTGTTGCGCAGGTCGCCGATTTTCTCTGCAAAGAACCAGCTATTGTCGTGGTCGGGAATGTCCCAGCCATGTTGCGTCCAGGGGCGCACACGGCCGAAGGTGAAATTGGTGAGGATGATCTGCGGGTTCATCACCACGCTGACATCCTGGTCCCGGGCATAGCGCAGCGCCGCTGTGCCGCCCGCACTGTTGCCCCATAAGAGCCGCCGCTCGGCACCCATCAGCGCATCGATCTGGTCCATGA
>JBPOET010000233.1:0-3917 GCA_051251675.1 Parasphingopyxis sp.
GACCAGCTCCTGCATATCATCGGGAGGTGGTGCGAATTCCAGCGAGAATTTCGACATATCGGTCAAGTTGTGCGCCCCGAAGCGGTTTTCTTTTCTGCTTCAAAAACAGGGACTAGCGCAATTCGATCATAAAAAAAAGCGGCCCAGGGCAGTTTCCTGCCAAGGGCCGCTAGTCTTAAGGTTCCTCAGATGAGGATCCTTCGGGTCGCAAAGTCGGGATAGGCCGGAGTCAAAGCCGGCGTATTGGACAAATGCGACAAAAAGCCGATCAACCCTCCGCCTGAACGCTTGCTATCCAGGCATCGACCTGTGTTTCGAGGATATCCAGCGGCACGGGGCCGGGCGCGAGAACCGCATCATGGAATCCGCGATAGTCGAAATCCTCGCCAAGCGTATCCATGGCCCGCTGGCGCAGCTCCATGATCTTGAGCTTGCCGATCATATAGGCCGTCGCCTGGCCCGGATAGACGATGTACCGTTCGATGGCTCTGCGGATATCCCCTTCTGGATTGGGCGTGTTCTCCTGCAGATAGGCAATCGCCTCCTCACGCGACCAGCGCATATGATGGATACCGGTATCGACGACGAGGCGGGCGGCGCGCCATAGTTCCATGCCCAGCCGGCCGAAATCGGAATAGGGGTCGGTATAGCCGCCCATTTCCTTGCCGAGTTCTTCGGCATAGAGACCCCAGCCTTCGTTATAGGCGGTGAATCCGCCGAAACGCCGGAAGGTCGGAATCTCGCCCCCCTCTACCTGCAGGGAGCGCTGGAGGTGATGCCCCGGCACACCCTCGTGATAGGCAAGCGCCTCAAGTTCGGTGCGGGACATGTCGCGCAGATTGTAGAGGTTCACATAATAGATGCCCGGTCGCGAACCATCCGGCGTCGGGGCGTTGTAGAACGCCTTGCCCGCCGATTGTTCGCGGAACGCCTCGACCGGCCGGACGACCAGGTCGGCCCGCGGCAGCGTCCCGAAGAATTCGGGCAACCGCTCCCGCATCGCGGCGATGACGGCATTGGCCTCTGCCAGATAGTTTTCGCGCGAGGTGTGGAACATGTCGTCATTGTTGCGCAGATGGACGAAGAATTCCTGCAATGTTCCTTCGAAGCCGACCTGGGTCATGATCGCCCGCATCTCCCCATGGATCCGCGCGACCTGTTCAAGGCCGATCCGATGGATCTCATCGGCCGTGAGATCGGTCGTCGTGTAATAGCGCAGCCGTTCGGCGTAATAGTCCGCGCCATTGGCGAAGCGCCAGATGCCATCCTGTTCGGGGGCGGCGGCTTGTTGACGTTCGAACATGGCGATCAACCGTTCATAGGCCGGACCGACCGATTCGAGCAGGGCCGCGCGCCCGCGGGCGATAAGATCCGCCTTCGCCTCGTCGCTGATCTCGAGTCCGTTCACCTTCTCCTGGAGATCGGCATAGAGCGGCGCGTCATCGCCCTCGGTGAAGGGCGCTCCGGTAATCACATTGCGAGCGTCCGAAATAATGTAGGGAAACACCCAATCGGGCGGCAGAACGCCATTGGCCTCGCGCGCTTCGGCTTCGGCGATCAGCTGGTCCATCACCCGGCCGAGCCCCTGAAGCCGGCTGACATAGGCTTCCGCCTGTTCGATGTTCGAAACCCGGTGAATATTGATGAGGAACGCAGGCAAGCCGCTTTGCGCACCGTTCATCTGATCGAACACATACCCGTTGCGGCGAAATTCGAACGCGGCGGAACTGCGTTCGCTCACCCGCTCGAACAGCTGGTAGGACAGGCGCGAGTCGGGGCTGAGATCGGCTTCTGCGAACTGCGCGCGCATCCGGCCGAGCGCGGCAATCCGTCGCGCCTGCTCCGCAACCGCATCGGCGTCGCTGAAATCGCCCCATGTGCCGTCATCCTCGTCGCGAATGCCGCGAAACGCTTTCGTCAGCGGCGAAAATTCAAGTTCGGCCCGATCATAGGCTTCGAAAAATTCGGCCAGCGCGGCATCCGCCGAAACCGCGCCCGCCTCCGACGACACGGCGGGAGTTTGGGATTGCACCGTCACGGATGCGAAAGCCGCCAGTGCTCCCGCAGTGGAAAGAAGAAGAATGCGCTTCATTGTGGAGGACCCCTGTTGAATGAGTGAACCATATCCTAGCCAGTCCAACCGCATTTTGACCAGTCGGGTCGCCGCTGCCATAGCGCACCGCATGACGTTATACCCGCTGCTTCGCCCCCTTATTTTCGCTATCGATGCGGAACGGGCCCATCGCCTGTCTATCGCGGGATTGAAGGCTGTCCCTGCCATTGGGGCAAAGCGCGCGCCGCGGGAGTTGCAGGTGCAGATTGCCGGCCTGACCTTTCCCAACCCGGTCGGCCTGGCTCCCGGTTTCGACAAAGATGCCGAAGTCTTCGACGAAATGCTGGGCCTGGGCTTCGGCCATGTCGAGATAGGCACGGTTACCCCGCGGCGGCAGTCGGGCAATCCCCGGCCGCGGCTGTTCCGGCTGCGCGAAGACGAGGCCGTCATCAACCGCATGGGATTCAACAATGCGGGCCAGGCGGCGGCGGCAAAACGGCTCGCGCGCCGCGACCGGTCACGCGGCATAGTCGGCATCAATATCGGCGCCAACAAGGACAGCGAAGACCGGATCGCGGATTATGAAGCCGGCGCCCGGGCGATGGCGCCGATGGCCGACTATCTGACAATCAACATCTCCTCCCCCAACACGCCGGGGCTTCGGGCGCTGCAGGATGAAGGCGCGCTGGATGCCCTGTTGGAGCGCGTACTGGCAGCCCGCGGCGCAGAAGGCCCCCCGGTCTTCCTCAAAGTCGCCCCCGATCTGGAGCCAGCCGATATCGACGCCATTTCCCGCATCGCGATGACGCGCGGCATCGATGCCCTGATTGTCGGCAACACAACGATAAGCCGGCCGGCCCTCCATTCGGATCATGCCGGCGAAACCGGCGGATTGTCCGGCAAACCGCTGGCCCCGCTGGCCCGCCAGCGCCTCACGGATTTCCGCAAAGCGACGGGGGGTGCCATACCGATCATCGCGGTTGGCGGCATCGATTCCGCCGAAGAGGCCTGGGCGCGCATCTGCGCCGGAGCGTCCCTGGTGCAACTCTATACCGCGCTCGCCTTTCATGGCCCCGGCCTTGGCAGACGCATCGTCCTCGGCCTGGATAAACTGCGCAAGCGGGAGGGCTTCGCCTCGATCTCCGAAGCCGTGGGCAGCGGCTAGACGTTCAGCGCGGCAGGGTCAGGACCACGCCCTCGCGGCGCGGATCGAAACCGCCATCGATCTCCCCGTTCCTGATCAGCACTCCGTGGACGCCGGAATCTTCGCCCTGGCCGGGCAGGAGATCGATCCCGCGCTCGGCAAGACCGGCAACAATCGCCGGATCGAAATCGCCGACTTCGCCGCCGATCCGTTCGCCGCGCGCTACCAGATTGGGCAGCGCCAGCGCATCCTGCATGGGCAGGCCCCAATCGATCGCCCCGACCAGCGACTTGCCGACATAGGCGAGGATGGAATTGCCCCCTGCCGATCCGATAGCGCCGGCAAAATTGCCCGCCTCGTCCAAGAGGATCAGCGGAATCATCGAGGAGCGCGGCCGCTTGCCCGGCGCCACGGCGTTGGGCGCGAGGCCGCCATCCGGCTGATGGGGATTGAAGGAGAAATCGGTGAGCTGGTTGTTGAGGAAGAAACCGTCGACCATCCGGCCCGTTCCGAAAATGGACTCCACCGTCGTCGTGATAGACACCACATTGCCCCGGGCATCGCGGACGATGAAATGGGAGGTTCCCGCCGGTTCATGCGTCTGGTCTGCAACCGGCCGCTCGGCGCCCGGCGGTGTGCCGGCTTCCGGCGCGGGCATCGCGCTTTCCCCGATAAGCGCGGCGCGGCTATCGAGATAAGCCGGGTCGAGCAGTCCCTCAA
>JBPOET010000234.1:0-3914 GCA_051251675.1 Parasphingopyxis sp.
CAATTTCCACGGCGTTGGAGGGTTCGCGAACCCGCTCGCCCAGCTCATCCCATTCGGCATAAGCGATATTGCTGATCGTCTGGGCATGCGCGACCGTGCCCGCCGGCGACAAAAGCGCAGCGAACAGTGCAAGGAACATTGCACATATCGAAAGGGTCGTATGACGCATGGTAACCGAGCGATGGCCGCCGGAAATCCGTCCGGCGGCCATGCTCAATCCGCTCAGTTGATCGTCGCGCGGAAGGTTACGATCTCGGTCGTACCCGCGGTCACGGTGCCGATTGTTGCGGAAACGGTGCCCGCAGCGAACGAACCGCCCGATGAACCGGCGCTGTTGTCACAGCTGGTCAACACGTCATCCGCCGTGTTGCCCGGCGTTCCATTGTCGTCGATCGTCGCGGTGCCCCCGATTACGATAGAGGATGCGACGAAGCTCGTCGTGGCCGGAATCGTATCGGAGATTGCCACGCCGGTGGCGTCGGCGCCGCCGGGGGCGTTGGTTACGGCGATACAATATTCGACCGTAGCTCCCGGAATATTGTAGAATTCCGTGGCTCCCGAGATCGGATAGTTGACGGCAAGCAGAGTGCTGCCCTTGAGTGCGCTCAGGGCAGCCGCCTGCACCGTGAAATCGTCGTCGTCGAAGGCGATGCCGTCGAAAACGCCGTCGGTATCGGCGAAAACGGTATCCACACCGGCTGTGTCGCCGCCGGTCGTTGCCGTGATCGCGGCGCCTACCGCGCCCCCGGTCGTGCCAGCATTGCCTTCACGGGCCGTACCGGTCAGTTCGACATCCGCCACACTGCCGGTCGCCAGGCCGAGCGCAATGTCGGCAACAACGAAAACACGGCGGGTTTCACCATTGTCCATTTCGTCGAGAAAGGTGACCAGCGTATCGCCAGCATCGAAGCTGCCATCGCCGTCATCTTCGTAGATGCGGACATTGCTGGCATCGAAGCTGTCGGTGCCGCCATGGGCCGCTGTCCCGCCGACAAGCTGCGATACAGCAAGGGCGATATCGATATAACCGTTGGTTTCGTTGGTGACGTCGAATGTCGTCACCGCATCGTCCTGGCCGGGCGACACCGTGGTTGTCGCATTGCCCATTTCCGCGACGATCACATTGACCGCGCGGTCAACCGTGAAGGTGTCCGCCGCCGTGATATCGCTCTGGTCCACGCCGCCGACCTGATAGTCGACGGTAACGGTGTTGGTGATGCTCGATCCGGCATCGGTCCCTGCAGCGATTGCAGGGTTGGCGGCCAAAGCCGCAAACGCCACACCGCTGACAGAGACGAGGTATTTCGTCGTCCTTTTCATCATTTTAGCCTTAGGTCTGTCATTCCAGTGCCCTTCACCCCCCGGTCCGCTGGCACAATTTGGCGGTCACAGTGCGGCTATCTCACGATGCCGCGAAATCTCAGTTGGCCGGATGCGCCGGCCGGGATCGGCTCGGTCAGTGTCCAGCGAATATGCGTTACGTCCGCAGCCAGGGCAGGGCGTTCGACGCCGTTTTCCTCCGCGATTCGAAGCTCGGCGAGCGACCCGAAGACGGTGCCGCCATCGACCGAATATACTGCGCCGCGATCGATCGCTTCGCCGAAGACAACGGCTTCCGGCATCGGATTTGTTACGACGAAGTTTTCCGCCGCCTCCGCTCCGGTGTTTTCATAGGTGAGCACGAAGAGCAGATTGTCTCCGGGAACGACACGCGTCGGTTCCTCCAGGGTCACCGCGACGCTGCCATCGGCCTGTTCCGCGCTGCGTTCCACAAACACTTCGCTGTCGAGCGCGACCTGGTTGCCCAGAACGGCGCTCGCCGGTGCGATAAGGGCCAGAAATGCAATAAGATATTTCATGCTCAGCCTCCGTCAGTCGATCACGACTTGAAATTCGATGATGTTGGTGGTGCCGCCAGCCACAGTGCCCAGCGTTACGGCGATACCGGTCCCGTCGAACGTGCCGGCGTCGGCGTCGGCGGCGTCGGTAAGGCCGGTGCTGTCCAGCGTGATGCTTTCGTTGACATAGGTCGTGTCGCCGGGGATGGCGTCACTGATCACGACATTGTCTATCGAGCCGCTGCCGGTCGTTTCGGCAGTCAGGCGATAGGTGATGATCGAGCCGGGAACCTGTGTGGCGCCGCCGAACGGATCCAGGACGGTTGCCGATTTCGTCAGGTCCAGTGTCGCGTCGACGACCGCATAAAATCCACTGTCGTTCGCGGTTGCACCGGTGGATCCGACAACCGCATCGCCGCCGCCTTCGCCCTGGCCCGCAAAGACGGTGCCGGGCGTGCCGCTGCCGGTTGCTGCGGTTCCGGTGAGTTCGACTTCACTGCGCTCGCCATCGGTAGCGGCCGCAGGGATGTCGCCAAGCAGGAATACCGTGATGCTGGCATCCGGATCGAGCGTCGGCGGTGTGGCCAGCGTATATAGCGTGTCGGTTCCGACATCGTAGACGCCGTTATCGTCGGTATCGATGAATATGGTGACGGCCGCCGGATCGAAGTCGTCGCTGGCGATATTCGGATCGATGGTCAGCAATACGGGCTCGGGCCCGTTGCCGCCATTGGTCACGGTGAATTTCAGCACGGCATCGAGTTCGCCGGGCCGGACCGGAATGTCGCCGGGATCGGCGGATGTTACGGCGATATCGAGAATTTCGTCGACAATCAGCGATACGGTGTTGGAATCGACCGTAATCGTGGTGCCGCCATCGTCATAAGAGGCGGTGGCCGTATTCTCGATAGACGTGCCGGCCAGCGTTCCGGCAGCCTGGGCCTGAGACGCCAGGCAAACCGGTGAAAGAGCGGCCAGCAATAGCGGCGCGCGCAGTGCGGCAGAGCGAAGATGTGTGCGTCGACGAAGCGACATTATTCATACCCCCCAGAGGAACGAAACGATCAGTTACAGGGGGGTACATGGCCCATTAACGCTAATAAGGCGTAAAATTGGGCTTCAAATTTCGCGAAATCACAATTTTTTGTGGAACTAATTGGATTTTAGTTCGTTGAATGGGGCGGAAGTTAATAATCTTTATTTCGTTATGGTAAATAAAGAGTAAATATTCCAGCTGCCGCAGCGAAGCCTGAAAAAGGGCTGTGCTACTTTGCTTGACAGGGCTGAGCGCCTCGCCTAGTTCGCGCCTCTTCAACGCCTATGCGGGTGTAGCTCAGTTGGTTAGAGCGCCGGCCTGTCACGCCGGAGGCCGCGGGTTCAAGTCCCGTCACTCGCGCCATTTTCCAGTTTCCATCCACTGCAATAGTGGCTTTAGCGGCAGGATCCAGACGATCCCTGCCGCGAGATAGATGGGCGCCTGGAGCAGAGCGGGAAGGGTGCCGATAGACGCCGACGCGCTGGCGATGATGACGCACCAGACCACGATAATTGTGACAATGAGGAGCATTCCGAATGGTTTGCGCCAGCTTGGGGTCATGACGTCACCTTTATGAGTCGATCCGGTGTGGCGATAAAATCGAGCGGTTCATCCCAGGGGTCCGCGGGCAGCCGGTCGGCAATCTGGCATTCCCAGGCAAGGCCGATCGCTACAATCGGCCGCTCTTTCCGCGATTTTGCAAGATAGCGGTCGAAATGGCCCTGTCCCTGTCCAATGCGATTGCCGTGAACGTCCGCCGCAACCAGGGGGACCAGCATCGTATCGGGCTCCGCCATAGCGTTTTCCGGCTTTGGCTGGCTGATCCCGAAAGGCCCGCGCTCGAGCGGCCCGTTCATAATTTTGAAGGCCATGTCGGCCGAGCGTTTTGCGAACCAGGGAAGGGCGATGCTATGGCCCTTGTCCCGGAAAATTCCCAACATGGGGGCCGGGTCCAGTTCCGAAGCCATCGCGGCATAGCCGCCGATCGTGCCGGAGAGGATCCGGGCATCGGCCAGCTGCGTTTGCAGAGCCTGTATCGC
>JBPOET010000235.1:0-3913 GCA_051251675.1 Parasphingopyxis sp.
CCCCATTGTCGCCGTAATGTGGTGGCCCGCCGAAAGTTATATCTCCTGTGACGGCACGACTGCGGTCAACTCCGGTCCCTGGGTCCAACCGCGCGCGCGCGGCTATTTCACCACCGTCTGGCAGCGCCAGGACGATGGCAGCTGGCGCTGGCTGCTCGATCATGGCAGCGGGCTCGCCGAGCCGCGCCCCGCCGGGGACGAGCCTTCCGTCCGCCGGGCGGTCTGTCCCGAAACGCCGCTTGTAGTGGAAGAGGTTGCCGCACCGGAGGGCGCGATCGACTATGGTCGGCATCACTCGCCCGATGGCACATTGATCTGGAGCTGGGAGGTGCGCGAAGGCGGCGCGCGCCGTTTCGAGGCCTTTCTCTACAATGGCGCCGGCTATGATCATGTCATCACCAATGATATCGCGGCCCGAACGCCATGATCGAACTTTTCATCTCTGCGCTGATTACTTTTTTCGTGGTTATCGACCCGCCCGGCTGCGCGCCGATTTTCGCCAGCCTGACCACCGGCGCCTCAGCTGCCGAACGGCGCTCACAGGCCATTCGCGCGATCATAATCGCGACGCTGATTCTCGTCTTTTTCGCACTGTTCGGGGAAGATTTGCTCGGGGCATTGGGGATCACGCTGGACGCTTTCCGCATCGCCGGCGGCATCATGTTGTTCCTGATCGCGTTCGAAATGGTGTTCGAAAAGCGCACACAGCGGCGCGAAGACAGAGCCCAGAAAATCATGGGAACGCCGGAAGTCGAAGATGTCTCGGCCTTCCCGATGGCCATGCCGATGATCGCAGGCCCCGGGACGATCGCGTCCGTCATGCTGCTCGAAGCGCGCAGCAGCGGGGTCGAGGAATCGCTTGTTGTCCTGGCTGCGCTTGGCGTCATCCTGTTGCTGACGCTTGTGGCGCTGATGGCGGCCGGGCCGCTTATGCGGCTGCTCGGTCAGCGGATCGAGGCGGTGATCACCCGTCTGTTGGGCGTCATCCTGGCCGCGCTGGCCGCGCAGTTCGTGATCAACGGGCTGGCGGGCGCATTCGGGATCAGCGTACCCGCCACAGCCTGAACGGGGAATTTGCAGGAAGCGCTACAGGTTCGAGCCAGTCTGGCGGGGCACCGCGGCTCAGCCGGGCAAAGCTGCTGTCAGGGTCGCTCGCGCCATAATGCCCCTCGCCGGACATGCCCGGGCACAGCAATATATAGCCGACATCGTAGCGCGCCACCGTTTCGCGAAGCCGGTCTGTGTTCCCGCGAAAGCCGTGGAACACATCCAGTATCGCTTCGCCATTGCGATGATAGGGGCCGGCAATGCCCCGGTGATCGGTCATCACGATCAGGCGCGGCGCAAGATCGATCGGCGTCAGGATCGTCGCCGAAGGCAGGTCTGCAATCGGGGCCAGCCCGGCGGCGGATGAGCATTTCGGCATATCGCTCCCATTCGCCGAGATATTCGCGGTATCCGCCTCGGTGTCTTCGGGAAAGGCTATGAGCGGGATAACTGCCCACAGCCCGGTCATCAGCGCGATGGCGGCCAGCGACCCGCCGATCCGCGGCACCATATGGGCCGATGCGCGCCAGCGTGGCAGCAGCCAGGCGCCCAGAATCGCCGCGCCCGGAAGAGCAAGGAGCTGGGCAGCCGGTGCGGTCCGGACCTGCCAGAAGAGCAGAACGAAACTGGTGAATGCCAGGGCCGCAAGGGCGATCAGCGGCACGAGTTTTTCATGCTTTCCCAGGCTCTGCGCCATGCCAAGCGCATATCCGGCGAGCCCCGAAAGCGGCAATGCGACGATCAGCAGCGCCTTGCGCCAACTCTGCCGATAGAGGGGACGCGCCTCCTGAACATTGTCGAGCCACAGCGCCTGCAACTCGGCGCTCACGCCTTCCGGCCGGCCCAGGCAGTCGGGCCATATAAGGGCAAAGCCGACGGCAAGCACGCCGCCGGCGAGGGCTCCAACACCCAGCCTCGCGCGCCAGTCCCTCAAAGGCAGAATGGCGAGCAGCACCAGCAACGCACCAGCTGCGACGACAGCCGACAGCCAGACCGGCGATAGCGCATCGCAAACGGGCGCGCGATTGGCGTTGGAAGCAAAGAGTGCAAAGCCAAGGGCCGAACCTCCGGCCAGCGATGCGCCATAGCCGGCAATCCGCCCGTTCTCGGCCCGGTCTCGGACCCAGAACAGCGCCGTCGCCGCGCCGATAAGGGCGAGAAAAGCCAGCATCTCTAGGCCGATGGTGAGCGAGAGCGCGCTGGCGATCCCGCTTGTGACGCCGCCGCGCGCGCGTTTCGGATCGACCAGACCGGCCAATGCGACCGCCAGCATCGCGAGCTGCCAGCCATGATGATCTATTCGCAGCGGCATCCACATGGGCATCAATATGCCGGCGCAGAGCGTTGCGAGCAGAGCCAGCGGCCAGGCGATGGGGTCGACCATGCGGCGCGCGATCAGGGCAATCGCAAAAAGCCCAATCGCAAAGGGCAGGAGCGGCGCCAGCGCGGCGGCCCAGCGTTCGGCGCCCGCCGTGCCGATCAGCGGTTCCAGCAGCAGGATAAGGCCGGCGATCGGCAGGTCCGGAAGGTGGGACCAGTGGATATCCGCACCGACCGGCGGCGCAAGCCGGTACTGGATCAGGTCGTACCAAGGCTGTCCGCCGAGCAGCGCGCGTATCTGGGCCAGCCGCAAATTGTCATCGGTATCGCCCAGCGCCAGCGCTTCGATAGCGGGCATCTTAGCAAATATCATCAATAGCGCGATCGCGAGCCAGATGGCGAGCGTCCCGCTTTTCCAGCGATCTTTCAGCCAGATATTGTCCGAAAGCTCAGTCATTCGTTCCCCGTTTGGCCGCTTTGCCTATAGGCAAAAAAGATTAACCATCTTGTCTTATGGCGCATTCGCATGTTGATGAAAGCCGTGATCCGTTCAAAAGACCTTCGCAGACAGCTCGTCCGCTATGCGATCAGCGGTGGCGGGCTGACGCTTTTCTACTCGGCCATCTATTGGGTCGCGGCTGTGCCGGTTGAGATCAATCCGCTGATCGCCAATTGTATTGCTTTTGCAGTTACGGTCGTCCTCGGTTTTGTTGTCCATTCGCGCTGGAGCTTTGCCGGCCATGGGAGGCGCGACAGGCTGGTGCGTTCGTCGCTGATCTTCCTGCTCGTCAATCTGGCCGGCTTCGCTCTCAACAGTTTCTGGGTCTGGGCGATCGCGGTCTATGGGGGGCTTTCCCCATCGCTGCCCCTGCTGCCGATTATCTTCGTCACGCCCTGGGTCAGCTTTTACCTCAACCGCCGCTGGACCTTCGGCGACTAGGCCTGGGGCGCCAGCCTGGTCCAGGGTTTTACCGGGTGTGCAATGGCGTCCGCCAGCTGCCCGGCAAACCGCCAGAAAGCCAGGGTTGCGATCGCCGAGACAATCCCGTCGAGCGCATAGTGCCAACCGAGATAGACTGACCCGACCCAGATCAGCACTGCATAGCCGATCATCGCAAAGCCGACCCAGCGGTTTATGTGGAAGGCGGCGATAGCGAATAGCACCGACAGGCCGTTATGGACGGACGGCATAGCCGAGATCCCGCCGCCGATCACAATGCCGTCTGCGCCCCGCGCACCCAGCAATGCCGACATATTGTTGAGCGCCTGGACATGACCGCCCTGGCTTTGCAGAGCCGTGTCATGCTCTCGTAGCACGGCCATCATGTCGGCATAGCTCTGATGAGATCCCACAAGGTCATTGAAGAAACAGGGGCCGGCCGAAGGGAGAAGGAACGCCATGACGCTACCCAGCCCGATCCAGACGAAAATATAGCTGAACAGATACTGCGTGCGCAGGCGATAGCTTCCCGCGCCGAGAAAAGCGCAGATGATCACGCCGATCGACATGGGCAGAAACCAGGCATGATAGGATGTGTCGATGAAC
>JBPOET010000236.1:0-3885 GCA_051251675.1 Parasphingopyxis sp.
GAATTCACCTCGCTCTGCCCGGTCACTGCCCAGCCCGATTTTGCGCATTTGGTCATCGACTATGCGCCGGAGAAGACGATTGTTGAAAGCAAATCTTTAAAACTGTTTCTCGGAAGTTTCCGTAACCATCGGGCATTTCATGAAGATTGCACCGTCGGCATCGGTAAACGCCTGTTCGAGGAGATGCAGCCGCGATGGCTGCGCATCGGCGGCTACTGGTATCCGCGCGGCGGCATTCCGATCGATATTTTCTGGCAATCCGGCACGCCGCCCGACGGGCTGTGGCTGCCGGATCAGGGAGTCCCGCCCTATCGCGGACGCGGCTAGGCGCGCCCTTTCCCTCGCGGAGACATATCGATGACGCATATCCTCTATGGAGCGCCTGCATCGCTCTTTTCCGGCAAGGCACGATCCTATCTCGACTGGAAACAGATCGACTATGAGGAACAGATGCCGTCTCCGGAAGCGATGCGGGACGTAATCATTCCGGCGGTCGGTTATCCCGTCGTTCCGGTCGTCCGGAAGGAGGACGGCACGATCATCCAGGACACCACGAGCATTATCGACCATTTCGAAGCAGAAGCGGGAGGACCATCCGTCTATCCGGACACGCCAGTGCAGAAACTCGTCGCCCTGCTGTTCGAGCTCTATGGCGATGAGTGGCTTGTTATCCCGGCCATGCATTATCGCTGGAACTATAATGAGGAGTGGATTTACGGCGAGTTTGGAAAGGCCAACCTGCCGGACGGCAGCGCGAAGGAACAGGTCGACCGCGGCCGCGAAATCGGCCAACGGTTCAAGGGCTTTGTCCCGATGCTCGGCATTAACGACGCCACCATCCCGGCGATCGAAAAAAGCTATGAAGCACTGCTCGCCGATCTCGACAATCATTTCGCGGTGCATGACTATTTGCTGGGCACAAGACCGTCGATCGGCGATTTTGGGCTGATCGGGCCGTTTTACGCCCATCTCTATCGCGATCCGGAATCCGGCAGGCTGATGAAACGGCTCGCCCCCAATGTCGCTTTGTGGGTGGAGCGGATGATGGACGCCGAAGCGCCCCTCTCCGGCGATTTCCTCGAGGATGACGCGATACCGGAAACCTTGCTGCCCGTGCTGCGCCGCATGATGGGCGAACAACTGCCGCATCTCGAGCAGGTCGCCAAACTCTATACCGCCTGGACAGAAACCAACCCGGGGGCGGCCATACCGCGCGCGGTCGGCATGGCCCCTTATACTGTCGAAGGCGTGACCGGCGAGCGATTTGCCTCGCCCTTCTCCCTCTGGATGCTTCAGCGCCCTCTGGAATTCTATCGCGGACTGGGCGATGCGGACAAGCTGGCGGCCGATACCCTTCTTGCGGCGGTCGGCGGATCGGCGTTTCAGAATTTCAGGCCCTTTCCCTCTATTCACTTCGGCAATGGAACGATGAGCCAAGCCTAGCGGCGGACAGTCGCTTTACTGACATAGTTGTAAGCGGTACCAACATCTCTATATCGTGGAGTATGCGTACAGTGCCCGACACCAATTCTCCCCGTCACGAGCATGCAATCGCTGTCGACAAGACCGACATCGATTTCATGGGTCATGTCAACAATGCCAATTATCTCAATTGGGTGCAGGATGCCGTTCTGGCGCACTGGCAGAAAATCGCACCTCCCCAGGCGGTAGCGGCTCATCTCTGGGTCGCGCTCAAGCACGAAATCACCTACCGCAAACCCGCATTTCTCGACGACAATGTGATCGCTTCGGTCGTCGTCGAAAAAGTGCAGGGCGCGAGCGCCTTTTACGATACGATCATCAAGCGCGGCGAGGAAGTGCTGGCCGAAGTAAAGTCCCGCTGGTGCTGCATCGACGCGGAAACGCTGCGCCCGGCCCGGATCGCGGAAGAAATCGCGGCGCTCTTTCTGCCCGAAAAATCCGGGCGCTAACTAGCGCAACAACCCGCCCAATACTCCGCGGACAAAGCGGCCGACACCGGGAATGCCGATCGCGTTTCCGATCTCGTTGCCGATCGTGCTGCCCGCTGCGCTGGCCGCTGACGCCGTCGGATTGGCACGGCTCGTGCGGCCTGACATTCTGCGCCCCAAAGCGGCCCCAGCGGACGCGGCAGCCGCGCCGGCAGCCGCCCGGCCTACTCTCGCCCAGAGCGACTTGCTCTTGCGCGGCCGTTCACGCACCGCCTCTTCGCCCTGCTCTTCCACCTCCCGAGCGGTTTCCGCCGCATCCTGAGCCTTCTGCTCCAATATCTCGGCGGCGGACTCGCGATCGACCCGCTCATCATAGATATCGCCGATCGGGGAAGCCGCGCGGATCGTCGCCCGTTCTCCCGTAGAGATCGGCCCCATCCGCGAATAGGGCGGACGGATAAGCGTCCGTTCAACCGGAGATGGCGCGCCATCATCCATCAGCGTCGACACCAGCGCCTCGCCAACGCCAAGTTCCGTAATGGCGGTTTCGACATCAAGTTCGGGATTGATCCGGAAAGTATCGGCGGCAGACTTGATCGCGCGCCTATCCCGGCGTGTATGAGCGCGAAGGGCGTGCAAAATGCGAGCGCCGAGTTGCCCTGCTATCTCTTCAGGAAGATCAATCGGGTTTTGCGTAACATAAAATACACCCACCCCTTTCGAACGAATAAGACGAGTTACCAGTTCTATTTTTTCTGTAAGTGCGTTCGGCGCATCGCGGAACAATAGGTGCGCTTCATCGAAGAAGAAGACGAGTTTTGGCTTATCGGGATCCCCGACTTCGGGAAGCGACTCGAACAACTCATTCAAAAACCACAACAAAAAGGTCGCATACATACGTGGCTTGGCCATCAATTTTTCAGCCATCAGCACATTGACGAAACCGCGCCCCTGATCGTCGCTGCGGAAAAAATCGTCTATATCGAGCGCTGGTTCGCCGAAAAACTCGGCTGCGCCCTGATTATCGAGCTGGAGAAGTTTGCGCTGAATGGCGCCAACGCTCTGCCGCGACACATTGCCATATTGCGCAGACAATTGCTTCGCATGCTCCGACGTGGCGACCATCATCGCCTGCAGGTCTTCGAGGTCGAGAAGCAGCATGCCTTCATCGTCGGCAAAGCGGAACGCGATTTCCAGAACGCCCTGTTGGGCATCGGAAAGATCCATCAACCGCCCGAGCAGGAGCGGCCCCATCTCGCTGATCGTCGTGCGGATCGGATGGCCCTTTTCGCCATACAGGTCCCAGAAAATCGTCGGGCTATCGGCATAGCGATACTCTTCCAGGCCGATCTCCTCCGCACGCTCGATCAACTTGTCATGGTGCTTGAAGCTCTCGCTGCCCGGCATGGCTACACCGGAAAGATCGCCTTTGACATCGGCCACGAAAACCGGGACCCCGGCGTTGGAAAAACTTTCGCACAGGCCCTGCACGGTAACCGTCTTGCCGGTGCCCGTCGCGCCGGCAATCAGACCGTGCCGGTTGGCGCGGGAAAGGTTGAGAAACTGCTTCTCGCCACCACCCTTGCCGAGAAATATGCCTGCCGATTCACTCATCGATACGCCCCCAAATGGCTTTACGGGAACGATAGACGGCCAGATTGGCGATGCAAACCGCCAATCCTCCTACTCGTGTGCGCCCCGGCCAGCTGGTCGCGGCCGGGGGTTCACGCCTATTCGATGATATCGACGCCGACATAGAGCGGAATCGAGTTTCCGCGCTGTCGCAGAAGGAGAACCGAACCGCGTCCGGCCCGCTGAGCGCTGGCAATTACCCGTACAGCGTCAGAGGGTTGCAGCGTTGCGGTGCGATTGATCGAGAGAACCACATCCCCCCGACGAATACCCTTCTGGGCGGCATCGCTCGAAGGATCGACCTGATTCACAACCCGCCCGCGCACACCGCCGGGAATCCCGT
>JBPOET010000237.1:0-3880 GCA_051251675.1 Parasphingopyxis sp.
CCATTTCCACAACAGTGGATTGAACGCCCAATCGCCCGATCCGGGCTTCGTTCCCGAACCGGTCTTCAATGGTGATATCGGCTGTCACGGCGGCAATCGAGACATCCCTGCCCTCGCGCAGGACATTAAACCGCATTTCCTGGTTCGGGCGGAGCCTTACATAGTCTGCGAGTTCATCGAACCGGTCGATGGTGCGGCCATCAATAGCGCGAATCTCATCGCCGAGTTCAAACCCGGCCTGATCGGCAACCGAGCCCTCCTCAATCGCAGACACGATGGGCGCGTTCTGCGCCTGCCCATAGGTCGCGAAGATGGCCATGAAGAGGACGATAGCGAACAGGAAATTGATCATCGGCCCGGCAAGGATGATCAGGAAGCGCTGGCCCACCGGTTTGAACTGGAAAAGTGCGGCGCGTTCCTCAGCGGACGCGTCGCCGGCATTTGGATCGGGCTGGCTCGCCGCGTTGAGATCTCCGGCGAACTGCACATAGCCGCCCAAGGGCATCCAGCCGATCTTCCAACGCGTACCGCGCTTGTCAGTCCAACCGGCGATTTCACGGCCGAAACCGATCGAGAATTTTTCGACCTTCGTGCCGAACCAGCGCGCGACCAGATAATGGCCCATCTCATGGACGAAGACGAGCGGCCCGATGACGAGCAGGAACGCGCCTATGGAGTAGAGAATTCCCGGGCTTTCTATCATGCGGCGTAGCTGTCCATCTGCTCCTGGGCCTTGATACGCGCCGCCTTGTCGATAGCAAAAACATCGTCAAGGCATGTCGGCGCGTCCGGCGCATAGCTGCCCAGCACGTCCGCGACAATCGCCGCGATATCGAGAAACCCGATCCGTCCATCCAGAAAAGCGGCCACGGTCTCTTCATTCGCGGCGTTGAGGATCGCGGGACGGGCCCCGCCCGCCTCCATTGCCGATCGCGCAAGCTTCAGGGCCGGGAACCGTTCGGTATCGGGCTCTTCGAAATCCAGCCGAGCCACTTGGGCGAGGTCGAGCCGTTCGCAGGGCGTGTCCATGCGCTGCGGCCAGGCAAGGACATGAGCGATGGGCACACGCATGTCGGGGGCTCCCAGCTGGGCGAGCACCGAGCCGTCCCGATATTCGACGAGCGAGTGGATGACGGACTGGGGATGCACGATGATCCGGCAGTCATCGGGTGGCAGGTCGAACAGGTACCGGGCCTCGATCAGTTCCAGTCCCTTGTTCATCAGCGTCGCTGAATCGATCGATATCTTGGCGCCCATCGACCAGTTGGGATGTTGGACGGCGCGTTCGGGCGTAACGTTGCGCATTTCTTCGCGCGACCATTGCCGGAAAGGCCCGCCGGATGCGGTCAGGATGATACTGGAAATTCCCTCGGGCCGATCGCGATCGAAACACTGGAATATCGCATTGTGCTCGGAATCCACGGGCAGGATCGTGACGCCGCGCTTGCGGGCCGCTTCGAGCATCAGCGATCCGGCGGACACCAGCGACTCCTTGTTGGCGAGGCCGATTGTGTTGCCCGCCTCGATCGCCGCCATCGCCGACGGGATGCCGGCGGCGCCGACAATGGCCGCCATAACGAGATCGGTATCCATGGCCGCCGCATCGCAAATCGCATCGGCGCCGGCGGCGGTTTCGATGCCGCTTCCTGCAAGTGCCTCCGCCAGCGCGCCGGCAAGGGACGGATTTCCGATGACGGCCAGTTTGGCGCCGCTTTCACGGGCGATCCTTGCCAGCCCTTCTACGTCCTCATTGGCGGTCAGGGCGACGACTTCGAAGCCATCGCGATCCCGGTTGATGAGGTCGAGCGTGGATTGTCCCACGGACCCGGTCGCGCCAAGAATGGTGATACGTTTTGCCGCCGTCATCAGACCAGCCCCGCCCAGTTGAGCGCTGCAACCCCGGTTGCGACGGGGAGAAGCCCGTCCAGCCGGTCGAGCGCCCCACCATGACCGGGAAACAGATTGGAGCTGTCTTTCACATCGGCGCGCCGCTTGAGCCAGCTTTCGACCAGATCGCCCAGCTGGGCGATCACCGCGAAAAGCGCCGCCAGCGGAATGATCAGAAGCGGCAGGGCGGTCTGTATGGCAAACAGGGTGCTGACGAGCATTGCGCTCATCAGGCCGCCTACAAGGCCTGCCCATGTCTTGTTGGGGCTGAATTGCGGCGCCAGTTTGGGGCCGCCGATCGTCTTGCCGGAAAAATAGGCGCCGATATCCGTCGCCCAGACGATTGCCAGCGTCCAGAAGGTCAGCACGACCCCGCCCTGTTCACGCAGAAAAACAATCGCGAGCGAGGCCAGGCCGAGATAGAGCAGGCCCGCGCCCAATCGCGGGCTCATTCCGATTACAGCCAGTGCAATGCCGCCGCCCAGCAGGGCGTAGATGTTCGCTGTGTCGATTACACGGTAGAGCGGATGTGCGTAGATCATCACCGCCATCATTGCGGCGATCGCGAGCGCGATCTTCCAGGCGGGCGCTTTCATCAGTCCGCCCCATTCGGCGATCATCGCCAGTGCCAGAAACGTCACGAGCAGCCAGAACCCCCAACCGCCGGCAAAAAGAGCGGCGAGCGCGACGGCGATAAGAACAATACCGGTGATTACCCGTTTCCAGAGATTACCGAACCCCTTGGGGGCTGCTTTGCCCGTCATAGGCCACCATAGCGCCGGTCGCGCCGGGAAAACTCGTCTATGGCCTGTCTGAGCGCCTCTTCGCCGAAATCCGGCCAGAGCGTATCGGTAAAAAGCAATTCGGCATAAGCCGCCTGCCAGAGCAGGAAGTTCGATAGCCGTTTCTCGCCCGAAGTCCGGATCAGGAGGTCGAGCGGCGGGAGGCCATGGGTGCTCAGCCGCGCTTCGAGGGTTTCATCGGTAATCTCGTCAAGGGATAGCGCGCCGCGCTGCACCTCGGCTGCAACCTGGCGCGCGGCTTCGGTGATTTCGAACTGCGAACCATAGTTCAGCGCCACGACCAGAGTAGCCTTGCGGTTATCGGCGGTGCGCGCAATTGCGCTGTCGATCAATTCAACGACATCGCTGTCGAAGGCCTGATAGTCGCCGATGACGCGGATTCGAATTCCCTCCCCCGCCAGCGCTTCCAGCTCCTTGCGGATAAAGCGGCGCAACAGGTTCATGAGATCGGCGATTTCGGAGGCCGGACGGCTCCAATTTTCAGACGAGAATGCGTACAGCGTTAATACCTCGATCCCCAGTGCTCCCGCCGTTTTCACGACTTCGCGCGCAGCCTCGATACCTTTGCGGTGGCCGGCAATGCGCGGCAGGCCGCGGCGCTGCGCCCAGCGTCCATTGCCATCCATGATGATGGCAACGTGGCGCGGACCATTCCCGCCGCTGCCCATGCCGGTCGCCGCGTGATCGACGGATCGAGCCGGCCTGGCGGTCACAGTTCGAGAATTTCCGATTCTTTCTCACCAACGATCTTGTCGATCTCGGCGATCTTTTCATCTGTCAGTTTCTGGACATCGCCCTCATGGCGCTTCTTCTCGTCTTCGCCGATTTCTTTCTTGTTCTCGTCGGCCTTGAGCGCGTCCATGCCGTCCCGACGGACATTGCGGACGGCGACTTTCGCTTTTTCGGCATATTGCCCGGCCAGTTTCGCCAGTTCCTTGCGGCGTTCCTCGGTCAGATCGGGAATAGGCAGACGAATCGTCGTGCCATCGACCTGCGGGTTGAGGCCCAGGCCGGCGGCACGAATCGCTTTTTCGACGGGCTGCACGTTGGATCCGTCCCAGACCTGTACCGTCAGCATACGCGGCTCGGGGGCGCTAACCGTACCGACCTGGTTGAGCGGCATGTTGCTGCCATAAACCTCGACCTGAACGGGATCGAGCAGCGACGCGGAAGCGCGGCCAGTCCTCAAT
>JBPOET010000238.1:0-3874 GCA_051251675.1 Parasphingopyxis sp.
TCCGAGAACAGGCTTAGCCAGGCGTCGAAATGCTGACGTTCGAGCGTGCCGATAGCGATATGCTTGACCATGGGATTGCCATGAAAGCGGCCGGATTCGAGGGCGATCGAAGCCCAGAAATCCTTCATCCGGGAAAGATGCGCCGGCCAGTCTGCGATTTTGCTCTCGAAAATCGGGCCCAGCAGCGGATCGCGGCGAATGGCGGCGTAAAAGCTCTCGACCAAAGTCGATATCAGCGCATCGTCTATGCCGATACGGGCCGCATGTTCGGCTTTGTCCCGCCGCGCGGATATTGCGTATTCGGTCGTTGTACCCATTGCCGGCTCCTAAACATGTATCTCATATATTTGTTTAACATCCTTGTCGGTAAAAACAATATATAATATGCCTGTTTCATGAGAATGACCGTACAGACGGACTATGCCCTGCGCGTGTTGATGCAGCTGGCGGTGACAGGCGAACAGCGGACGATCGACGAGATCGCCCAAGCCTATGGAATCTCCCGCAATCATGTGATGAAGGTCGTTCAGCGACTGGCGATGCTGGGCATCGTCGACAGCCAGCGCGGACGCAATGGCGGTCTACGCCTTGCCCGGCCGGCGGACGAGATCAATGTCGGGGCGCTGGTCCGGCAGATGGAAGACACGAGCCAGTTCGTCGAATGTTTCGACAGCGGAACCAACCAGTGCGTGGTTACGCCCGCGTGCGGGCTGAAACATGCCTTGAGCGGCGCAGTGGAGCAATTCCTCGTTCATCTGGACAGGTTTACGGTTGCGGACCTAGTGCGAAAGCCGGTGGATTTCGGGCAGCTGCTTGGCGAAGAGACGCTTGCCCTTTGAACAGCGCAACTGATCGGGCTGGTATGATTGTTCTTTGTGTAGTATTCTCATAATACACTATGGCGGATGACGACCTATCTTTCCCGCGAAAAAGCTATGACGACCGTCAATCGCGGTTGATCGGCCCCTATGCGGACGATCCGGCATTCGACCCCTATTATCGCCGCAATCCCGAACACCGCGTCGGCGCGCGTGCATTTGAGCAGTCAGAGCCGGATATCCAGAGCCATGAATTTGTGTTCGGCGACCCGGACGATGCCGAATATGGGGCGGACTATGACGGAGACTATGGGCCGCCACTTCCCCCGCGCCGGAAACGCCGCTGGCTGATCCTCAAATGGGCGCTTCGGGCCTTTGCGATCTTCCTGTTCCTGCTGATCGCCTGGCTGGCGATCTTTGCGCCCGTTTCACGCACCGCCCAGCCGCTCGTTCCGCCGCCGATGATTCTTCAGGCCTCCAACGGCACGCCCATTGCGCGGATGGGCCCGGTGATGGACAGGCCGGTCGAGATTGCCGAACTCCCGCCTCATGTTGTGCACGCCTTTCTCGCCATCGAAGACCGGCGGTTCGAGGATCATTGGGGCATCGACCCGCGCGGTATCGCCCGGGCGCTCTGGACGAACCTCACATCCAGTACGCGGCACGGCGGCAGCACGATCACCCAGCAGCTTGCCAAGCTCACCTATCTCAATTCGGACCAGACCCTGTTCCGCAAGGCGCAGGAAGTGCCGATAGCCCTTTGGCTCGAAATCTGGCTGACCAAGGATCAGATCCTCGAACGCTATCTGTCGAACGCCTATTTCGGCGACAATGTCTACGGGCTGCGCGCCGCGTCGCTCCATTATTTCTACCGTCACCCCGAGAATCTGACGCTGACCCAGGCGGCGATGCTGGCCGGCCTTGTCCGCGCGCCCTCCCGCCTTGCGCCGACCAGCAACCTGGAAGGCGCACAGGAACGCGAGCGCGTCGTTCTCGCCGCGATGGTCGATGCCGGTTATCTGACGCAGGAAGAGGCGGATGCCGTTCCCCTCGCCACGGTCGACCACCGCCCGCCACCGCCAATGCCGCGCGGCAGCCATTTCGCCGAATGGGTGCAGGAGGAGGCGCGAGCGGCCTATGGAATCGGTTATGAGAGCCTGGAAGTGCCCACGACCCTCGACTGGGATCTCCAGACGCTGGCCGAGCGCGTAACCCGGAGCAACGTTCCCGCGGGCGCGCAGATCGCCATGGTCGCCATGCGCACGGATGGCGAGGTCGTGGCGATGGTCGGCGGGCGCGATTATGCGACATCGCCGTTCAATCGCGCCACCCAGGCCACCCGGCAGCCGGGATCGACCTTCAAACTGTTCGTCTATCTGGCCGCCCTGCAGAGCGGCATGACGCCCGAAACGCTGGTCGATGACAGCCCGATCGAAACCGGCGAATACCGGCCCGTAAATTCCGGCGGACGCTATCGCGGTGAGATCACGCTGCGCGAAGCCTTTGCCCGGTCGAGCAATGTGGTGGCCGTTCGTCTGTACCAGCAGCTGGGCAGCGAAGCGATCGCCGAGGCGGCCCGCACCCTGGGCGTGGAGCGCGAATTTCCCGCCAATGCGAGCGTCGCCCTGGGCAGCGGGGAGATGACCCTGCTCGAGCTGACAACGGCCTATGCAGCGGTCGCCAATGGCGAAGTGCCGGTGGTGCCCCACGGCATCACCCGGGGACGCCGGGGCTTTTTCGAATGGCTGTTCGACAGGCGCCCGGTAATCGCCAGCCGCCACCGCGAGCAATTGCTCGAAATGCTCGGCGCGGTCATCAGCGAGGGCACCGGCACCGCCGCGCGCCTCTCGATCCCGGCATTCGGCAAGACGGGAACCACGCAGGACAGCCGCGACGCGCTGTTTGTCGGTTTTGCGGGCGATCTCGTCGTCGGCATCTGGATCGGCAATGACGATAACAGCCCTCTTGGCCAGGCCAGCGGCGGCGGCGCACCTGCCCGTATCTGGCGCGCATTCATGACCGGGGCGATCCCCGGAGCTGTGCCAAGTCGCCCGGCCCGCCGTGCCCCTGCCCCGGAAGAGCCGGAATCCGAAGGCCCCGAAATTGCGATCAAACCCGACGGCAGCATCGAGATCGACACACAGATCGGCGGCGCACGCATCACGGTCGACGGCGACGGCGTGAATGTCGAACCCGATGCCGAAGCCCGCCGCCGACTGGACGAACTGGAGCGGATGGGCGAGCCGGCCAAAGACGCGCCCGCGCAATAGGAACAGCTCCGGCACAAAAGAGCCTTCCCGGCAGGGAAATGTCCGTTGCCGACCCTGAAATCCGCCATAGTTGCAAAATACCGACCGGTTGGTATGTTCAGCCCATGATCCCGAATCAGCCCTTTCGCCCTGCCCCGGTCACCGCCCGCGACAAGTTGTTGGAAGCGGCCGTCAAACTCATCCGTTCGCAAGGCTATGCCGGTACATCGGTCGAGCAGCTCTGTGTCGAGGCCGGCGTTACGAAAGGTGCCTTTTTCCACCATTTTTCGTCAAAGGAAGCGCTCGGGGTGGCGGCCGCCGAATATTGGTCGGCCAGTACCGGGCAGTTCTTCGCCAACGCCCCCTATCACCAGTACGAAGACCCGGTTGAGCGGGTGCTCGGCTATATCGACCTGCGGATTGCATTGATCGGCGGACCGGTCGAGACGTTTAGCTGCGTCGCCGGAACTATGGTACAGGAAGCGTTCCGGACCAGCGCCGCCATTCGCGCCGCCTGCGAAGCGAGTATCGCCGGGAACGCCGCCGCGCTGGAATCGGATATCGAGGCTGCACTGGTTCAGTGCGGCATCGACGATGTGAAGGCATCCAGCCTCGCCCTGCATGTCCAGACAGTCATACAGGGGGGCTTTGTGCTCGCCAAGGCGGGCGGCGGCGCGGACATGGCCCGCGACGCGCTGACCCACCTGAAACGCTATTTCGAAATGCTGTTCAAGAGAGGAGAAAATTGATGTCCTATATTGATGGTTTCGTTATCGCCTGCCCTACCGACAAGAAGCAGGCCTTTAT
>JBPOET010000239.1:0-3869 GCA_051251675.1 Parasphingopyxis sp.
GGACAACGGCTGTCGGAAGGGCGGCACTGGCGGGTTGAAATGGTGCTCAAGCCAATACTGAAAGCGCATGATATCGCCAGCTGCGACGAGCTGATCGTGCGGCTGGCGGCTCCGGGCAGCGGCCCTTTGTGCAACGAAACTATTGATGCGCTGCTCAACAACGAAACATATTTTTTTCGTGACGGCGATGCCTTTGCGGATCTGTTTCGAAGTATCGAAGACATTGCGGAACGCCGGAAGGATACCAAAAAAATCAGGATCTGGAGCGCAGGATGCTCCACCGGTCAGGAAATATTCTCGCTGGCGATGATGTTTCGCGAGAATGCAGAGCGCTGGCGAGACTGGTCGATCGAGCTGCTGGGCACGGATATCTCGCACACTGCCGTAAACCGGGCGCGTATAGGCGATTTCAGCCAGTTCGAGATTCAACGCGGCCTCCCAACCCGGCTCATGCTGCGCTGCTTCGATCAATGCGGGACGCGCTGGCAGGTCAGGGAAGCGGTTCGCCAGATGGTGCGATTCAGATGCCATAATGTGTTGGAGGCGCCGCCACCCGGTCAGTGGGATTTCGTGCTGTGCCGAAATGTTCTGCTGTACTTTCCCGACGCCAATCGCGGCGCCGCGCTCCGGAACATAGCCACCGCACTGGCGCCCGATGGCGGTTTGATGCTGGGTGCCGGGGAGACGGTTCTCGGCTATACAAACCGTTTCGAAATCGTGCCTGGCGCGCGATCCCTTTACCGGCTTGTTCCCGGCGACTTGCGACAGATATCAAGCGCGGCATAGGCTCCGCTCTTGACCTTGCGCAAGATTTTGGGCCGTATCGCCGCGATGGTGTATGATATATTTCTTCAGACAGGGTGCTGCCAGTTTGGCGGAAAGCCGTTCGCATGACGATTGTTGATACGCCATCTCCGAATTTCAATGATCGCAAATTGCCCGTGTCGATGCTCGTCATGCACTATACGGGCATGGTCGACGGCGCCTCGGCTATCCGGCGCCTGACCAGTCCGGATGCGGGCGTTTCCGCGCATTATGTCGTTAACGAGGACGGGACGGTCCTCCAGCTCATCGATGAAGGCAAGCGCGCATGGCATGCGGGCGCTTCTTACTGGCGCGGCATCACCGATGTGAATTCGGCCAGTATCGGGATCGAGATCGTCAATCCCGGGCATGAATTCGGCTATCATCCCTTTCCGGACGACCAGATCTCTGCGGTGGTTCGGCTTTCGCAGGAAATTCACAAACGGCACGATATCCCGCGCGCCAATGTCGTCGGCCATTCGGATGTCGCACCGGCGCGCAAACAGGACCCCGGCGAACTTTTCCCATGGGACAAGCTGGCGCGCCTGAACCTGGCTCTGGCCCGGCCAGACGGTGCGACCAACGATCCGGAATGGACCGACAGCGCGTTCCTGATTGCCCTTGAGCGTTTCGGCTACGATATCGAAGACAAGCTGGCCGCAGTGGTTGCGTTTCAGCGCCGATTCCGGCCGGAGCTTATTGACGGAACGATCGACGGTCAGTCCCGCGCCATTCTTTTTCGTCTGCTCTTGGATCGCGAGCAAGGCGACGCTAGATAGGGAGGGCCAGAGGGCTGGGCGGCCGCGGGGCATCAATGCCGCGAGGAAAGTCCGGGCTCCATGGACCCACGGTGCCGGATAATGTCCGGCGGGGGCGACCCCAGGGAAAGTGCCACAGAAAGCAGGTTGCCCACGGCTTCGGCCCGGC
Source organism: Parasphingopyxis sp. (assembly GCA_051251675.1). GTDB lineage: Bacteria > Pseudomonadota > Alphaproteobacteria > Sphingomonadales > Sphingomonadaceae > Parasphingopyxis. Next base: position 1,732 of record JBPOET010000239.1, read on the forward strand.
GATAGTGAAAGGGTGCGGTAAGAGCGCACCGCGCGCGCCAGCAATGGCGGCGGCACGGCAAACCCCACCGGGAGCAAGACCGAATAGGGATGGCATATAGGCCTGGGTCCGGCCTGTCGTCCGGGTTGGTCGCTTGAGGGCGGGAGCAATCCCGTTCCTAGAGGAATGGTCGCACAGGCGGAGTGATCCGCTGGACAAAACCCGGCTTACAGGCCCTCTGGCAGTGATCTGCGGCACAGCCGCGCAAAACCGCACCTGCTTTACGAATCGAGCATTTTGGTCCACATATTCACACACTCAAAGAGGGGAACAGCAATGAGCTTGATTGATCGCGCAAAAAACATCCTATTTTCACCGAAAACCGAATGGGCGAAGATCGATGCCGAACAAGGCTCAATCATGGGACTTTTTACCGGTTACGCGATGATCTTGGCGGCGCTGCCCGCTATCGGGACACTGGTGGGCTTTGCGCTCTCGTTCGGCCCCTATCGCTATTTCGGGATGAACTATTTCCTGGTCACGGCGATTGCCGGCTATGTTATCGGGCTTGGGATACTCTATTTGATGGGTATCATCGCCAACGCGCTGGCCCCCAGTTTTGATGGCGCGAAAAATGACCTCTCGGCCATGAAAATGGTGGTCTATTCGGCTACGCCCGGCTGGATTGCTGGATTTTTCGGGTTCATTCCGGGTCTGAATATCCTGCTCTCATTGGCGGCGTTCGGCTATTCGGCATATCTGCTCTATCTGGGCAGCCAGGCTGTAGTCAAAGTACCGGAGAACAAGGCGGTCGGGTATACAGCCGTTACCATCATCATCTGGATCATTGCATCCTTTGTCGTGATGGCGGTGATCATGAGCATCCTTATCTCGTCGATTATCGGCACTGCAGGGCTCGTCGGAGCGGCGGCTTACCGCTAATTTCTGCACCGGACGACTTCGTCCGGGCAGACAAAAACATGGGGAACGGGTCATAGCCAGATCGGCGGTGGCCCGTTCCTTTATTGGGAGTTAGACTAGGCGGATATGGCAGGCGGACGACGAAGCAGTGACTGGGGTTTCCCCCGTTGGAGAGGATATGAATCGTCGCGCGATACGGTCGAGGTGCGCATCTGTGACCGGCATCTGTGTGAAGAGCCTGGCGACCGTCCCGCGCCCAAATCGCCGAACAGCCCGGAGCGCTGGTATTTCTGCGAGAAGCACGCGGCGGAATATAATCGCAACTACAACTATTTCGAAGGCCTGACCAAGGAACAGCGTGAGCAGCGCGAACGCGACGAACAGCGCGATGCCGGCGGTTTCGGCCAGGCGTCGCACTATGGCTGGGGCGGTCCGGGAGACGGTACGCGGAGCTCGGACGAGATGCTCGCGCTCGAAATCCTCGAACTCGAGAGCGATGCGGATATCGCGACCGTGAAGAAGGCGTGGCGCAAGCTGGCCAAGGAGAACCATCCGGACGTCAATCCGGACGATGCAGATGCTGCGAAACGCTTTCAGGCCGCGCAAGCAGCATGGGATGTTCTGCGCACTGCCGAGGAGCGCCGCAGCTGGAAGGGCGCCTAGGTGTCAGGCGAGGCGTTCGGCGGTTTCCCGGATCAGCGCGATCATGTTGGGAATGCCTTGCGTCCGGTTTGAGCTCAGCTGGTTTTTGAGATCGAACGTTTTGAGTTCATCGGAAATATCGGTTGCGAGGATATCTGCCGGCGCGCGATCCTGCACGGCAAGCAGCACCAGCGCGATGATGCCCTTGGTAATCGCCGCGTTGCTGTCTGCGAGAAAATGCAGTCGGCCGTCGTCCAGTTGCGTCGGATAGACCCAGACCGAGGCCGAGCAGCCGCGCACCAGGGTTGCATCGGTTTTGAGGGCCGCGGGCATGTCATCCAGCGTTTGCCCGAGATCGATCAAAAGCCGGTATCGGTCGTCGCTGTCGAGAAAATCATATTCCTCGCGGACATCGTCGAGTGTTGGGAGATTGGTCATGCCGGTCGTTTAGGGGCTGACCGGGCGGTCGTCACCCCGGTACGTCGCCCCGGCGGAATGCCGGGGCCTTTTCGGAAGGGAGTATTGGGCCAGGCCGAAAAGATTCCGCAGGGCAGGCGGAATGACGAATTCCTTTTTTGCTAGAGCTCGATGCCCGC
>JBPOET010000024.1:0-11474 GCA_051251675.1 Parasphingopyxis sp.
TAACGAGGATATCGGGGATAACTCGGCAAGCCATTCCATCTATTGGGAAATATCGGCAGGGCCATTTTATGCTGCACCTATTGTGCGCAGCATGAACGGCCTCGCGCTCACGGCTTTGCGGGCGTCCATCCCTCCGGCGCCAGCGTGAATCCGGCGAATTCGAAGCCGGGAACGACGATGCAGCTCACCAGCACATAGCCTGCAGCATGGCCTGCCGGTTCGGCCGCCTGCCAGTGATGCGGCGGGACGATAGCCTGGGGCGCCTGTCCGGCGCCGACATCGCCGCCCATGAGGATGGTGCGCTCCGGGCCCGTCTCCGTTTCGGCGAGGCTGAGGGTGAGCGGATCTCCGCCATGCCAGAGCCAGATTTCTGCAGCATCCACTTTATGCCAGTGGGAGCGCTCGCCGGCCGCCAGCAGGAAATGGATCGCCGTGCCGCCGGCCCGTTCGCCATCCCCGGCGGGCGCACGCCATGTCTCTTTATACCAGCCGCCCTCCGGATGGGGCTGGAGCTCAAGGATGTCGCAGATCTGCCGGGCCCTGTCGTTCATGGGTGCTTCGTTCATGGGCGCTTCTTCCTTCGTTCAGCACGCGGTCATCTTGGTTGGCGCAACACCCTAACCGGGTCGCGCCGCCATGCCAAAGGAGCATAGCGAATGCGCGTGTTGCTATCGGTAATCTGTGCCGGCCTGGTTGTGGCCGGCGGTCCGGCGCTGGCGGATACTGCGGCCGGGGTCGGCGATGCCGCCACGGCCCGTCTTGCTCCTGCAAATAATCCGCAGATAGATTTTCCCGGCTTTATCGGGATCGCCGCGACCGTCCAGAGCCTGCGCGAGGAGCGCCTGATCGACCTGGCGGCGTTTCAGAGGATGGCGGCCGAGCCCGATACGCTGCTTCTCGACGCGCGGTCCGCCGAGGCTTTTGCGCAGGGCCATATCGAAGGCGCGGTCAATCTGCCGCTGCCCGATTTCACGGCCCAGAGCCTCGCAGCGACGATCGGGCCCGACGCGGACCGGCCGATCCTGATCTATTGCAACAACAATTTCGTGAACAATGTGGAGCCGGTCGTTCGCAAGATGGTCACGCTGGCGCTCAACATCCAGACGATGATCAACCTGCACGGCTATGGCTATGCCAATGTCTATGAGCTGGGCGAGACGGTCGATTTCACCGAGCCGGAGGTGCGCTGGGTGGCGCGCTCCAGCGGGAACGGCGCCTGATGCCGGGGCGGGGTCTCTCCGATCGCCGGTCCTTTTTGCGCCGAGTCGGGGCGGCGTCGACCATCGGCCTGCTGGCCGGCGCACGGCCCGCACGGGCGATGCAGCACAGCGACAATGATCGCGGGCGCTATGCCGACCCGCCGGGCAGGCCCGGCCGCGACTATGGCCGGACCGGCATTACCGACAGCGATGGCGGCGAGTTCGCCGATGCCGCCGGGCATGGACGGGGGGAGCAGTCCCGGTCCGGCGTTACCGACAGCGATGGCGGCCGGCTGGCCGACCCGGCGGGGAACGGGCGCGGCGAACGCGGCCATTCCGGGTTCAGCGACAGCGATTCGGGGCGGTGCGCGGATCCGGCCGGCTATGGTCGGGGCGGGACGCGATCGCGTTGCCCGGACACCGGGATACCATAGCAGCGGCGTCGAAACCGCCAAGGGTCGCAAACCAAGGAGAAAGGCCAGAAAATGCGAACGATTATCAATAAAAGAATGTTTTTTGACACGCTTACGCAGGATGGTTACAGCCCTGTACAGGGCACGCGTAATTTTATGTGGGGGAGAGTTTCATGAGTAAAAAACTCGATCGCAGATCTTTTTTGAGGCGCGTCGGCGCAGCAGCCGGCGTAGGCGCATTGGGAGTAGTGGCGGGAAGCCCGGCCCGGGCGTTCCAGATCACCGATAGTGACACCGGCCGCAATGCCGATCCAATCGGCGGCGGGCGCGGCGGCGTTACCGACAGCGACACGGGCCGCAATGCCGACCCGGTCGGTCGTGGACGCGGACGGCGTACCGGCATCACGGACAGCGACAGCGGCAGCAATGCCGATCCTGCCGGTCGTGGCCGGGGCAGCCGGCGCAGCGGCATCACCGACAGCGACAGCGGGCGTAATGCCGATCCTGCCGGTAACGGTCGTGGCAGCCGGCGCAGTGGCATCACCGACAGCGACAGCGGACGCAATGCCGATCCGGCCGGTAACGGTCGTGGCGGCAGGCGCAGCGGCATTACCGACAGCGATACCGGCAGCTATGCCGATCCGGCCGGCAATGGCCGTGGCAGCCGCAGCGGATGCAGCGATTCCGATGGTGGCCGCAATGCCGATCCGGGTGGCCGTGGCCGCCGTTGTGGTCGCAGCGGGCTGACCGACAGCGACAGCGGTAGCATGGCCGATCCGGGCGGCAATGGCCGCGGCGGTCGTCGTAATTATCGCACCGGCATAACCGATGCGGACAGCGGCTCGAACGCCGATCGCGGCGGCTATGGCCGCGGCACGGACCGCTAGAACTTCTCCGGGAATCGGGTCGGTATGCACCGATCGGATTCCCGGCCGAAGAATTGACCAACCGAGTTTAGTAAGAGGGGAAGAGTAATGAATAAGAAATTGGATCGCCGTTCCTTTATGCGCCGGGTCGGCGCAACCGCCAGCATTGGTGCGTTGAGCGTAATCACAGGGGTCAGCGCAGCGCGGGCTCAAGTCACCGACAGCGATACCGGCGCCAGTGCCGATCCCGTCGGCGGCGGAACCGACAACGATACCGGTGCCAATTCGGACAATGTTGGTGTCGGCCGTGGCAGCAGCGATCGCGCCGGAAACGGACGCAGCTGCAGCGACAACGACTCCGGCGGCCGTTCGGATCCGGGCGGACGCGGACGCAGCTGCAGCGACAGCGACTAGAAAATGTCCCGGCATCGGTAGGGCATGCGCCCCGCCGATGCCGGGTAATCGCTGCGAAAACCGCAAATTTCCGGGTTATGGGATAGGGCGTCGTTCACGGGCTGTGAATGCCGCTGCCTTTGTTTGAAGGGCCCGAGTAAAGTTTCATTCGAGGGGAATTCCTGATGTCATCCAAATTCAATCGCCGTTCGTTTCTCAGCCGGGTTGGCGCAACCGCCAGTCTTGGCGCCATGGCCGTGGTTACGGGAGCCTGCGACCGGCTAGGCCTGGGCGGCGACGACGATGAGGACGCCATCGGAACCGATCCCGGCGACGAAGTGGCGCCGGAGACCAATAGCGAAGGCGGCGATGAATCCGGTGAAGGCGGCGATGGCAAGGCCGAAGATGGCGGCGAGGCCGGAAGCGAAGGCGGCGAGGGCGGTGCCCGGCCGGAAGGCCGTGCTGGCGGCAATAACCGCAACGCGCAAAGCGGCCTGACCGATAGCGACAGCGGCGCCAGCGCCGATCCAGCCGGCAACGGCCGGGGCGGCCCGAGCAACAGTCGCGGCGGTATTACCGACAGCGATGGCGGCGCCAATGCCGATCCCGTCGGCCGCGGACGTGGCGGCAATCGCAGCGGCGGCATTACGGATAGCGATACCGGCCCGAGCGCCGATCCCGTTGGCCGGGGCACCGGCAGCGGCGGTGTAACGGACAGCGATACGGGTGCGAGCGCCGATCCTGTCGGCCAGGGTCGCGGAACGCGCACCGGCATTACCGACAGCGATACCGGCGCCAGCGCCGATCCGATCAATGGTGGACGCGGCGGCGGTCGCGGCGGCGTTACCGACAGCGATACCGGGCCGAGTGCGGACCCCGTTGGCCAGGGCCGCGGCAACTAGCACCGGGATCCGGTTGAACAGCCCGGCTGTATGGCGGGGCGCATTGGAGAGGGTGCTCGAAAGGAGCACCGAGTGGGAGTAACAGTCATGTCCAAGAAACTCGATCGTCGTTCGTTCCTGCGCCGCATGGGCGCAACCGCCAGTATCGGCGCGCTGGGAATCGTAACGGGCACCGGCGCGGCGCGCGCGCAGATCACCGACAGCGATTCCGGCAGCAACGCGGATCCGGGCGGCCAGGGGCGCGGCGGGCGCCGCAGAACGGTTACCGGTATTACCGATTCGGACGGCGGCGCTACCGCCGACCGCGCCAATTACGGGCGCGGTACGCCGGGCGGTGCCGGCAGCGGCACCGGCTGTTCCGACAGCGATGGCGGCGCCAATGCCGATCCGGCGAACACAGCGCCCTGCCCGGACTATTGATCGGCCAGGATCCGCTTCGGACTTTAAAAAAACGCCGGGTATTTTCGTACCCGGCGTTTTTTGTTCCAGATCAATTCTTTTTGACCGATGACATTGTTTAGTGACAGCATCTGATGGATGGCGGGCCGCCCATCCGCAATTGCGGGGGATGAAATATGCATAAATATGATCCGACTCTTGACCTTCCGGCGGAATCGAGCGCCGCACTGGCGCGCGTACTCGACCCGATCGATCCCAGCGCCTTTTTTACCGACACGTTCGAGGAGCGATTCCATCTGATCACGCGCGACGAGGCGGACCGCTATACCGACCTTCTGACGGTCGACGTGATCGACGCCTTCATCGCCGACAACCTGCTCTTCAACGGCCAGATCGATGCGACCCGGGCCGATCCGCGCATCACGCGCGACGCCTTCACGCTCGACAATAACGAGATCGATCGCAGCGCCCTGCTGCGCCTCTATCAGGACAAGGCGACGATCATCGCGCCCCATCTCCACAGCTATCACAAGCCGCTCGGCGATTTCGTCCGGGCGCTGGAGCCTGTGTTCAGCGCCTCGGTGCAGACCAATTGCTATCTCACCCCGCCCGGCGCCACCGGCTTCCGCACCCATTATGACAATCATGACGTGTTCATTCTTCAGGTGTCCGGCTCCAAGAGCTGGCGGTTGTATGACGAACCGGTAGGCAAGCCCTTCCGCGGCGAGGGTTTCGAGCCCGATGTCCACGATGTGGGCGAGCCGACGGAGGAATTTGTCCTGCATGCCGGCGATTCGGTCTATATTCCGCGCGGCATGATGCATGATGCCCAGGCGCACGAGGATGCGGCCTCGCTCCACATCACGCTGGGTCTGGTTTCCAAGACCTGGGCCGATGTCGTGCTGGAGGCCGTGTCCAAGGCGGCGCTCGAAACGCCGGGTCTCAGGCGGGCCCTGCCGCCGGGCTATGCCAATCGCCATTTCGACCGCGGCCCGGCGCGCGAACAGTTCCGCGAATTTGTCGCCGAGCTGGTGGAAAAGGCCGAGCTCGACGAGCCGCTGGACATCATGGCCGAGGATTATGTGAAATCGCGGACGCCCGAAATGGCCGGCATCATCCGCTATGCCTCTGCGCCGATTGCCGAAGACCAGCGTTACCTGGCCAACGAAAACGGCCTGTACCGCATCATCGACGATGAAGAGAGCGGCGAATTTGCGGTGGTCACGCGCGGCGGATCGAGCGAATTTGTCGGGGCGAAGCGCAAGGCTTTCGAGCGCGCGATGAATGGCAAGCCTTTTGTCCGTGCCGATCTTCCGGAAATCGAAGAGGAAGACGCGGCCGATCTGGTCCGCCGGCTGCTGTCGCGCGGTCTGGTGCGTCCGGCATAACGGATCGGTATGCCGGGCCCGGGCCCGTCCTTATCCCGCCAACATCGCCAGCCCGCGCACCAGATAGGCCAGTCCTATCAGGCTGACGATCCAGCGCGTCCAGCCGAGAAAGCCGGTATCGGACATCCGGTCGAGAATGGCCTTGCCCAGCCGGGTGCCGACAAGGGTCAGCGGGATCGCTAGCAGGATCGCCGGCCACGGCATCTGCGTGCCGGTTGCGGCGAATAGCAGCGGTGCGCCATAGACGAAAATCTTGGCGAGATGGGCGAACACCTGGGTAAGGGCCTTGGTAGCGACGATCTGGTGCCGGGTCAGCGCCGTACGGACAAAGAAGATGTCGAGCAGCGGCCCGGCCACCCCCGCCAGCAGGTTCGTTCCCGTAACCAGCAGGCCGGATGCAAAGGCATGACCGGGCTTTTGCGCATCGAGGGCGAACCGCTTCTTGGGCAGCAGAACGGACAGGCCGACCAGCCCGAGCGCTATAAGCACGAACGGGCGCGGCGGCACAAAGGCGATGGCACCGAAAGCGATGGCGGCGACAAGGGATGCCAGCGCATACCATCCGATAATCGGCCAGACGATATCGGCCCGGTTGAGGAAGGCCCGCCAGCCATTGGAAATGATCTGGATGATCCCATGGGTCACGAACGCCGCATTTATGGGAAGGAGGAACGCCAGCGCGCCCATCAGCACCAGCCCGCCGGCCATGCCGAAAATTCCCGAAAGCAGCGCCGTGAAAAAGGCAATGGCCGGTAACAGGATGCTCAGGGCGGACAGCATGATGTGCTGGTAGCCGGGTTGCGGGTATTTGGGAAATGGGGCCGGATGCGCACTCCGGCTCCTTCGCGCCGCCGCCGGCCGCGCGCCCGGTTACACCGGCTCGGTCGCCAGATCGTCTTCGTTGAACAGGCGCCCCTTTTCTGTAATCAGGATGCACCCCAAAGCGAGCGAGCCGCAGACCAGGAAGCCGAGGGTAAGCGGCAATGTGCTGCCGTCGTACATCTGGCCGATACCGCCGCCGACAATCGCACCGAAAAACACGCCGACCGCGCCCTGTACCGAACTCGCCGTCCCGGCGATTGCGCCCATTTCCTCCATCGCCATCGCGCTGAAGTTCGCTCCGCACAGGCCGAACGCGCCCATGTTCAGCGACAGTAGGCTGAGAAACAGCCAGAGCGAGCCGCTGCCCGACCAGGCGGTGAGCGTCGCGATCGCCGCCAGAACGATAAAGACGAGCAGCGCGCTGTGGGAAACGAGCCGGGTGCCGAGCCGGAGGACAATTCGCGAATTGAGCAGCGAGGCCGCCGACATCGCGCCGGCGATCATCGCAAAGGCCGGCACCAGCATGTGCGGCCGCTGGAATGTGTCGAACATGATCTGCTGGATCGAATTGATAAAGCCGAACAATGCCCCGGACAGCAGGGCTGACGCCGCCATATAGCCGAGCGACTTGCGCTCGGTCAGCGTGTGCCGCCACCCGCGCCAGACGCGTGAGGCGGTCAGCGGTATACGGTCTTCCGGCTTCAGCGTTTCCGGCAGCCGCCAGCCGATCCAGATCCCGGTGCCGATCCCGATCAGGGCGAACATCCCGAAGATCCAGCGCCAGGAAGCAAAGGCCAGGATGATCTCGCCGAACAGGGGCGCGAGCACCGGGACGGCCATGAACACGGTCATCGCGAAGGACATGACCTGCGCCATCTTGCGTCCGACATAGAGATCGCGAACGATCGATACGGCAAGAACCCGCGTCGCGGCAACGGCAATGCCCTGGGCGAAACGTGCGGCGAGCAGCAGTTCGAAGGATTGCGCATAGGCGGCCAGGATGCTGGATGCAGAATAGAGGCCAAGCCCGCCGATCAGCAGCAGCCGGCGCCCAAACCGGTCCGACAGCGGGCCGTGGACGATCTGCGCCAGGCCGAACCCGATCAGCAGCGCGCCGATCACCAGCTGCCTGTCATTGTCGGAGGAAACATTCAGCGCCTCGCCGATCGCCGGCAATGCGGGGAGCATCGCATCGATGGCGAGCGCCGTCATCGCCATGAGCGATGCGACCATGGCGACAAATTCGGCAAAGCCCGGTGCCTTGCGGGCCGGGATGTCTGATGCGCTTTTTGCCATGCGGGGGGACATGCTTCATTTTGCAGTGCAACGAAACCCAGAAAATCGGTGCCGCCGGATAGCATTGCTTGACCCGGTCAGGCCCGGGCGCGATGAATGCCGGTCATGGATAGCATGCCGCTCGATATCGCGATTACCATCCAGCTGGCGCTGGCGCCGGCTTTCCTGCTGGTCGGGATCGGCCAGTTTCTGGTTCTCGCGGCGGGGCGGCTCGGCCGGGTGGTCGACCGGGCCCGGATACTCGCCGATATCCTGCCCGTGGAGCCGGGGCCCGAGCATGATGGCTGTGTCAGGGAGCTGCGCCTGCTCGATCGCCGGATGAATGTGATCAGCCTGTCGATCCTCTTCGGCACAATGGCGATGATCGCGGTCTGTCTCGTCGTGGCCGGGCTGTTCGCCGCGCGGCATCTGGACATGCCGCTGACCGGGGTCACCACCGTCACCTTTGTCGGCGCGATGGGCCTTCTGATCCTCGGTCTCGTCACTTTCCTCTATGAAATCCGCCTTGCCAACAAGGCGATCCATGTGCGCTCGGATATCGTCGGCGGGCCGCGTAAATGACGCCGGATACGGAAAAACGGCTGTTGCAGGGCGCAGCCGGGATCGCCTGTCTGGTGCCGCTCTCCATGGGTGCGGCCAGCATCGTCATCGGCCCGTCAGTCCTTTCGGGTATCGAGGACCCGCCGGTCCGCGATCTCGACAGCCATTTCCGCTACCTTTCGGGCATCTTCTTCATGCTCGGCATCGCCTTTGCCAGCTGCGTTCCGGGGATCGAAACGAAAGGCGCGCGCTTCCGCCTGCTTGGCGCGATGGTCGTGATGGGCGGCCTCGCGCGCCTTTGGTCGGCGGCCGAATATGGCCTGCCTTCGGAAGGGCATCGTTTCGGGCTTGTGATGGAGCTTGGCGTCGTGCCCCTGCTGATGCTCTGGCAGGGGCGGGTTGCCCGGCGCTTTGCCCGGCCCGCTGTCGGCGCATGAGCGATCCCTGGCTGACCGGCGCGCTCGCATTGTGGGTTGCGCTGGTGTTCGCGCTGGAACGGCTGGCCGCCGCCGAAACGCCGCCGCCGGACAATGTTCGCCGGATCGCCCGCAATATCGGCCTCGGCCTCATCGCGCTAACCGCCGCGCCATTGCTGTTGACGCTGACGGGGCGTCTGGCATCGGGCGCGGAACCGCTTGTTCCTCTGGCCGGCCTTGGCCTGCCCGCCGCACTGCTCGTCCAGTTGCTGATCCTCGATATCTGGACCTATGGCATGCACCGGGCCTATCACGAGCTGCCCTTTCTCTGGCGGTTTCATGCGCCCCATCATCTCGACGACCATCTCGACGCAAGTTCGGCCTTCCGCTTCCATATCGGCGAGATACTGATTTCCGCCGCAATGCGCCTGATTCCGGCGTTTCTTTTCGGCATCGACGCGGCGACGCTGCTGCTGTTCGAGGCGATTCTCACCGCCAACGCGGTTTTTCACCATTCGAATATCCGGTTGCCTGCGCGGTTCGAGCGCTGGCTCTCGTTTCTGATCGTCACCCCGTCCATCCACTGGATGCACCATCACAAGAAGCAGGTGGACACCGACAGCAACTATGCCGCGGTCCTCTCGGTCTGGGACAGGGTCTTCGGCTCGCGGAATCCGGGGCTACGGCGGATCGGCATGGCGATCGGCGTCGAGGGCGAGCACGACCGGAGCTTCGGCAGGCTGCTGGCCTATCCCTTTGTGCGCTAGTTTGCCGGAATTTCGGTAGTGTCTCAGTTTGAAATTTGATCGTTGTCCGCCGCGTTCCTATGTTATGCTTAGCGCAAAGCAAGGAGCGAGCATGGCGAACTGGATCAAGTGCACAATGCACAAACGCCCCTCCACACCTGTTTACATCAATTTGGACCACGTGGTCGGATTCTTGGAAACCGGTGTACAGGGCACATCGGTAATCTACGCCGGTGATGATGACAGCTATTTTTCGGTTAGCGAAAGCGCCGAAGAGATCATTAAAAAGGGCAAGATTGAGCATGCCTAAAGGACCAGACGGCCAAAAACGCCCTGCCGATGTGATCGGCGCTACCATCAAGGTGGCGAAGATAGCGACGGGGGAAGAAGAGAACGAAAAGCTAGAGAAGGGCAAAGCAGGGGCAAAGCTCGCGCTGCTTCGTTAACGCCCGAACGTAGAAAGCGTATTGCGAAGAAAGCCGCGAAAGCTAGATGGCGGCAAGATCAGGAAGCTGACTAAATTCAACCATACCGTCACTAGCTCCGATCATGATCGCGAGCGGCTGTAGCAACGGGTTCGCAAATCGATACTGAAACCTCTTTCGGACACCGCTCTTTAGCAATGCCGGCCCTCTTTCAGGATCGCAAAGGTTACTAAGGTTGGTCGAGTAATTTGGGCAAACTGAGACACCACCGAAATTCCGACAATCGCCCTTTTCACAAACAGATTGACCTGCGCCCCCGATCTGCGGCATTTCCGCGCCAGCTCTTTTGAAGGATCTGTCAATGTCCGCGCGTATCTATCAACGGATGAAAAACGCCATGCAGTCGGGCCGCCACCGGGTGGGCCAATGGACACTGGAATTCGAGCCGACCGATGCGCAGCGCGCCGACCCGCTGATGGGCTGGGCCGGATCGTCGGATACCAATCGCCAGATCCGCCTGACCTTCCCGACGCTCGAGGCCGCCACGGCCTATGCGGAAAAGCAGGGTATCGATTTCCATGTCGTTCCCGGGCCGCAAAAAAAATTGAAGATTCAGGCCTACGCCGACAATTTCCGGTAAGGGCGGACGCCTAGGGCGTTGGGTGCGAATATTCCATTTGGTAGAACAGGTGCCATGTAGCCGCGCCATCGGTCGTATAGAGGACATCGAACTTGACGATTTCCTCCGAAAAATCCCATCGCAACTGGAAATGCATGTGCCGGCCGTCGTCTAGCGGGAAATAGATGTCGCTGCGCAGGTTGGTCGCGACCAGCACCGCGTCCGATGTGAATCGGCCTTCATAGATATCCATGATCCCGAAATCGTCGTCATTCACGGCGATGCGATAGACGTCCCGGTTCGCGTCATAGCTGAATATTGTCTCCAGGGTGATGAAGTCGCCCGGCGTCTGCTCGAACCGCAAAGTTTCCCGAAGACCATGGCCGTTGAGGATAAACGCGCCGCGCGATTGCGTGGAGGGCATGGTCACAGGGCCGTTCGGCGTATGCTGTACGATCGATACCTGGGCCGAACCCGTGAGCGGCTCCAGCCTCTGCATGGCGGTTTGCGCTTCTTCGGATTGCGCAGAAGCGGCTCCCGCCGATGCGATCGCGATGGTGATGGCGATGAGTTTGAAGATGATCCGCATATTTCCTGTCCCCTGTCTCCTGCCAGATCCGGCATGTCCGGTGATAGAAAAGCCGCGCTTGGCCGCTATCGGCGATCTGCCAATGGCTGGCCGGTATCGGCTAAGCGCGGCTGGCCATCGGCGAACTGCAGATATCGCTGTCCGGCATCTGCGCTCCAACGCCCTCCGGTCGATACCGGTTTCGGATAGCCGGCACCCAAACCCTAGGCGCCGCGCTCCGGTTGCGCATCGGCGGCTGCCCGCTTCGCGCTCATCCGTCCAAGCACGTAGAGCAGGCTGCCGACGACCAGGATCGCCGCGAGGGTCAGGAAGGCCCGGCTATCGGCCTGATTGGCCACCCACAGGCAGCTGATCATCGCCAGACCCGCCATCGGCGTTTCGAGGGAAAAGGGCCTGTCGCCGCTGGCTTTGGCCTCCCGCCAGTGGATAACCGGCAGTGCGGCGATACAGATCAGATAGGT
>JBPOET010000240.1:0-3859 GCA_051251675.1 Parasphingopyxis sp.
ATATTGGCCGCTTTGTTCTTTACGCTTGGTCCCGGCATCCTCGAACGCGGCATGAACCAGCGCGCGGATGTCACACTGCCGACAGTCTCTCCCGAGGCCCAGGCGCTGCACAACCGGCTCATCATCGCCGACATGCATGGCGATACATTGCTGTGGGACCGAAATCTGCTGAACCGCGCCGCGCGCGGACATGTGGACCTGCCCCGGCTGCAGGAGGGCAATGTGGCGCTCCAAGTCTTCTCATCGGTCACCAAATCACCACCGGGCCTCAACTATGATTCCAATGCGGCCGACCGGGACAATATCCTCTGGCTCGCCATCGCCCAGCTCCAGCCGTTTCGGACATGGAACTCCCTGGCCGAACGCTCGCTCTACCATGCCGACAGGCTGACGCGCGCCGAAGCGGACAGCGGCGGAACGCTGCGCATTGTCCGCAGCCGGCGCGATATCGATTCGCTGCTTGCCGACCGGCAACGCGGAGAGCGGGTAACCGGCGCGATGCTCTCGATCGAGGGGCTGCACAATCTGGAGGGCGATGCCGCCAATCTGAATCGGCTGTTCAATGCGGGTTTCCGCATGGCCAGCCCGACCCATTTCTTCGACAATGAACTCGGCGGATCGATGCACGGAGAGGAGAAAGGCGGGCTTACGGATTTCGGCCGCGACATTGTCCGCCGGATGGAAGAAAGCCGGATGATCGTCGACATCGCCCATGCGAGCCCGGCCATGGTCGACGATATCCTCGCCATGGCGACCCGGCCCGTGGTGTCCAGCCATGGCGGCGTACAGGCGGTGTGCGATGTGAACCGCAACCTGAACGACGCGCAGATCCGGGCGGTTGCGGCCACCGGCGGCGTGATCGGCATCGGCTATTGGGACGGCGCGCTCTGTTCGTTCGAGCCGGCCGATATCGTCCGGTCCATCCTCCATGTCCGCGCCCTGGTCGGCATCCGCCATGTCGGCCTCGGCTCGGATTATGACGGCTCGACCATGGTCGGCTTCGACACGAGCGAGCTTGCGATCATCACCCAGCTGCTGATGGATGCGGGGCTCAGCGAGGGAGAAATCGCGCAGGTGATGGGCGGCAATGTGATCCGGCTGCTGCGCGACGGGCTTCCGCAGGGGTAAGCTACACCCCTCCCTTTCAAGGGAGGGGTATGGGGTGGGTGCGGGTTCGCAAGAACGCGCTCGGCTCGAAGAGCCGACAGGGGCATAGAGCCCTTGCCATCTCACCCTTACATCCCTCCCCTGAAGGGGAGGGAGAATCCCGCGCGCCCAAACCGCATTGCCGCTCTCGCCCCGCGCCCCTATAGGCATCGGATGCAGCGGCTTTTCCACCGCGATACTGTGCCCGACGATTTACGGGGCGGCGTTATCGCACTTGGCAATTTCGATGGTTTTCACCGAGGGCACCAGGCTGTTGTCGGCCGGGCCGTTCACCACGCGCATGACGACAAACGGCCGGTTATCGTCGCCACCTTCGATCCGCATCCCGTCCGCCATTTTCAGCCCGATGCCCCGCCTTTCCGCCTGACCACCCTCGACCAGCGCGAAGAGCTGTTCCGGGAAGCGGGCGCCGATGCGATGATGGTGTTCGCCTTTGACGAAGAACTGGCCAGCACATCTGCGGAGGATTTTGTCGAGGACATCCTGCTCCGCCGGTTCGGTGTCGCCGGCATCGTGACCGGAAGTGATTTCGTGTTCGGCAAGGGCCGCAAGGGCGATGTCGTGATGCTGGCGGACTATGCGAAATCGCGCAGCTTTTTCACGGAAATCGCCGCGCCGGTTACCGAGGGCGAGGATGTCATCTCCTCCAGCCGCATTCGCGCGGCGCTGAAGGCAGGCGATTGCGACACCGCCGCTCATCTCCTGACCCGGCCCTTCACCATCGAAGGCCTGGTCGAGCATGGCGCGAAGCAGGGCCGCGAACTCGGCTATCCGACAGCCAATATCCGCCTCGGCAGCTATATCCGGCCGAAATACGGGATTTACGCGGTGCGCGGCCGCCTGCCCGACGGGCGCACGCTGAACGGCGCAGCCAATCTCGGCATCCGCCCGAGCTTCGATCCGCCAACCGAACTGCTGGAACCCCATTTCTTCGATTTCACCGGCGATCTTTACGGCCAGATGATTGCCGTAGAGCTGGTCAGCTTCATCCGCGAAGAAGCGAAGTTCGACGATCTCGATGCATTGAAGGCGCAAATGGCCGAGGATTGCGCGGAAGCGAAACATCGGCTGGCCCGGCATGTGCTATAGAACATCATCGTCATTCCGGACTTGATCCGGAATCCAGGGCCAAACACGGTCTCGCATACAGCTCTGGCCCCGGATCAGGTCCGGGGTGACGAACTCCCGGCGTAAAACCGCTAGACGCCTTGCCCCTTCCCCCTTACATCGCCCCAAATGTCCGAACAGCCCGATTATAAAGACACGGTTTTCCTGCCGAAGACCGATTTCCCGATGAAAGCCGGCCTTGCGAACAAGGAGCCGGGCATTCTGGCGCGCTGGGAAGAGCAGGGCCTGTACGAGAAGCTGCGCGAGGCGCGCAAAGGCCGTGAGAAATTCATCCTGCATGACGGCCCGCCCTATGCGAACGGCAATATCCATATCGGCCATTCGCTGAACAAGATTCTGAAGGATCTTGTGGTTCGCTCGCAGAGTCTGCTCGGCAAGGATGCGCCCTATGTTCCGGGCTGGGACTGTCATGGCCTTCCCATCGAGTGGAAGATCGAGGAGCAGTACCGCAAGAAAAAGCTGAACAAGGACGAGGTTCCGGCCGCGGAGTTCCGCCAGGAATGCCGCGACTATGCCGCGAAATGGGTCGATGTGCAGCGCGAGGAGTTCAAGCGGCTCGGCGTGATGGGCGAATGGGACAAGCCGTATCTCACCATGGATTTCGACGCCGAGGCGACCATCGTCGAAGAGTTCCTGAAATTCGCCGAAAGCGGCCAGCTCTATCGCGGAGCGAAACCGGTAATGTGGTCGCCAGTGGAGAAGACGGCGCTGGCCGAGGCCGAGGTCGAATATGCCGATATCACGAGCACGCAGATCGATGTGGCGTTCGAGATCACGGAGAGCCCGATCGAGGAACTGGTCGGCGCGCATGCTGTCATCTGGACGACGACGCCTTGGACGATTCCGGTTAATCAGGCGATCGCGTTCGGGGAGGATATCGATTATGTCCTGCTCGACGTTCTCGCTGCTGAGGGCTTCATCAAACCTGAAGAGTTCGAAAGCGCGACGTGGATACCCAAAGGTAGGTATCTTGTTGCGGAAGAGCTGGTACCGGATTTTGCTCAGAGAACAGCCGAAGGTTTCGGTGGCTCAACAAATCTTGACATTGCTTGGGAAGGCAAAGGCTCCGAACTCGCCGGAACCATCGCCCGCCACCCGATGCACAAGCTCGGCGGCTTCTTCGCAAACCCCCGCCCCTTTATCGCAGCCGATCATGTGACGACCGAAGCGGGTACGGGCCTTGTCCATATGGCGCCCGATCATGGCGAAGAGGATTTCCTTGCCTGCAAGGCGCATGGCCTCGACCCGGTGTTCGCGGTCGAGGATGATGGCGTGTACCGCGACGACTGGCTCTGGCTGCCGCGCGGCAGCGAAGGCTCGAACAGCGTCATCAACAAGAAATTCAATGCGTCGGAAGGCCCGATCTGTTCGGACCTGCGCGAGGCGGGTGCATTGCTCTCCGCCTCCGACGATTTCGCGCACAGCTATCCGCACAGCTGGCGCTCCAAAGCCAAGGTCATCTATCGCTGCACGCCGCAATGGTTCGTGCGGATGGATACAGCATTGGGAGAGAGCCAGCCAAGTTCCGTCAGTGCTGAGCCTGTCGAAGCACGCCTCTCCGACG
>JBPOET010000241.1:0-3852 GCA_051251675.1 Parasphingopyxis sp.
TTGGGTCTGCCCTCTGGTCGAGGAAAGTGCGCTGTCCGATCAGGCCGCAGCAGAGGACCGGGCGCAGCTGCTCAAGGCGCGCTTCGGCGAAGACAGGGTGGGTCTGGTCCATGGCCGCATGAAGGGGCCGGAAAAGGATGCGGTGATGGACCGTTTCCAGCGCGGCGATCTGGCGGTGCTCGTGGCTACAACCGTGATCGAAGTCGGTGTCGATGTGCCCAACGCAACCCTGATGATTGTTGAGGGCGCAGACCGGTTCGGTCTGGCCCAGCTTCACCAGCTGCGCGGCCGGGTTGGGCGCGGGGACGGCAAGTCGATGTGCCTGTTGCTGCGCGGCGATGCGCTGAGCGAGACGGCGCGCGCGCGGCTCAAATTGTTGCGCGAAACCAATGACGGTTTTCGTATAGCGGAGGAGGATCTGCGGTTGCGCGGCGCGGGCGAACTGCTCGGCACGCGGCAATCGGGGGATGTCGGTTTTCGGATCGCTCCGCCCGAACTTGTCGCCGAACTCGCGCCGGTGGCCAATGACGATGCGCGGCTGCTAATCGAGAATGAAGGCGGCCTGGACAGCGCGCGCGGGGAGGCGGCCCGGATTGCGCTTTACCTGTTCAAGCGCGATACTGCGGTTCCCTTGCTGCGCAGCGGTTAAGGCCATTCGCGGCCATCGCGATGGAGGAGGCACATGTCTATTGCACGTCAAGCATCAGTCGTTCTTGCTGCTTTTTTGGTATCGGGTTGCTTTGCCGATGCTTCAAACAGTAATCCTGCAGAGCCCGAAGTCGCGGCGTCGGAAACAGCACCCGATGCCGATCTGGAATCCGCCCGCACCTTCGTCGAGTCCGTGTATCAAAGCTATATTGACGGCAATGGAATCGAAGCGTTCTCCGCCGTCATAGCACCCGAACTTCTCGCGTTGATGGGGGACGAATATGGAGCGGATCCGCTGTGCGCATGCCAGGACTTTGGCGATTTCAGTTATGCGATAGAGCGTCTGGAAGCGGTGGATGACGAGGTCATGGCGGAGGTGCGATTCAGCAATTTCGGAAGCCGCGAGACCGTCACCTTGAAGCTTTCCCGGATCGGTGAGGAATGGCGGGTGGCCGATATCGGCTATCCGGACATGCCCAGTCTCGCCCGAGCGCTCCGGGGCGGCTCTTAGGAGCGGCGTTGTGCCGGGCGAACGGCTGGTTCTCAGCCGTCGTCGTTATGCGCTTCTTTCGGAGTGGAATCGAGTTTCTGGCGATAGCCGCTCGCGTCGAAAGGACGGATGAATTCGGCCCCTATGCGATCGCTCAGCGACCATACGATACGGGCATTCACTTCGCCGATCAGCGGCAGGTTCAGCCGAACCAGCGTCCCCTCCCGATACGCTTTCGGGGAAATAGCCATGAAACCGAAGGGTGAGAGATTGCCCACCAGGATTTCGTGACCGTCTTCGCCCGGTTCATGCAGTTTGGCGCGAATGGACACTGCATCGCGCGCAGCACGACGTTTCTCGACATCGAATATATGCTGAGCGAGAGGTTGCGCGTTCATCCTGGTTACTCCTGATCTACCGGAACTACGCGATCTTACTGGCAGAAACTCTTTAATTGCGACCAAAGCAACGCGGATAATGCGCGGTTTACCATCAGTTTTTTGTTGGAACGCCGCGGGTTTCGACGAACAGCACTTGTTTCCGGCCTGGGGCTGCGCGAAGCCAAGGCGATGGCGGACAGGCGCGATCTTACCCGGGGCTCGGTACGCATACAGCTTGTCCGGCTCGCCAGTCCGCTGTCGATCGGCATCGTGGCCATGTTTTCGGCTACCCTTGTGGATGCCTATTTTCTGGGGCGGCTGGGCACGCAGCCGCTGGCGGCGATCAGCTACGCCTTTCCCGTGGCGTTTGCGATCATGAGCCTGGCCATCGGCCTAGCGGCCGGGACGGGCTCGTTATTGTCCCGGGCAATCGGCAAGGGGGATCGCAGCCGGATTGTCAGCCTGACCACGCATAGCCTTGTGCTGGCGGCGATCATGGGTGTGGTCTTTGCCTGCGTCGGAACGATGACGATACGGCCCCTTTTCCTACTGATTGGCGCCGAAGGCGGCGTGCTGGACGATATCGTCGCCTATATGCGCATCTGGTACTATGCGTTGCCGCTGCTTGTCCTGTCGCAGGTCGGGGCAAGCATCCTGCGCGCCAATGGCGATTCCCTCGTCCCCAGCGCGCTCATGGTCGTGACGGCGATCGTTGGAATCGGTCTCGATCCGATATTGATCTTTGGCGGGTTCGGCATCGAAGCCATGGGCATGGAAGGCGCGGCATGGGCCAATTTCTGGGCGCGAACCGTTATGCCGCTGGTGATCATACCCGTCCTCCTGTTTCGTGATCGCCTGATCAATCTCAAACGCACGAGCTGGAGCGAGGTGCTGAGCAGTTGGCGGGAAATTGGCAGGATCGGGATAGCGGCGGCGCTGGGCAATGCCGTCAATCCTGCAGCCATTGGCGTCGCTACCGCTATCGTCGCCGTTTATGGCGACCAGGTTGTCGCAGGCTTCGGCGTTGCCGGGCGTCTGGAGAGCTTCGCAGTCGTCCCGATGCTCGCGCTGTCCGGGTCCATAGGGCCGCTCGCCGGCCAGAATTGGGGGGCGAAGAAGTATGAGCGTATCCGCTCGGCGATCCGTTTCGGTTTTCTGGCGTGCTTCGGTTGGAGTGTGATTGTTGCAATCGGATTCTGGGTGGGCGCAGACTGGCTGGCCGCCCAATTCAGCGATTCACCGATCGTGGTGGAAGAGGTAAGCTGGTATCTCTGGCTCGTTCCGATAACCTTTGCCGGCTATGGCGTGACCATCGTCGCCGCCGGCGCGTTCAACGCCCTGGGGAGGCCGATGCTCGGCCTGGGCCTGTATCTGGTGCGCTCGCTGCTGTTCTACATTCCGATTACGATCGTTGCGACGCAGTTTTTCGACACGACGGGCGTGTATGCGGGGATCGCGCTGGCCAACCTGTTGGCCGGTCTCATGATCCTGTGGCTCAGTTTGCGCTGGCTGGACGGAATGATCGAACGCGAAAGGAAGCGCGGTTAGCCGCTTGCCAGCACGCCATGCTTTTTCTTGCCCGCCGAAATCCGCACCGGGGCGTCTCCGACCGAGATTACCGCACCGAGATCGCTGACCTGTTCGCCGTCGATCCTGGCTCCGCCGCCTTTAACGAGGCGTTTTGCCTCTCCCTTCGATGCGACCAGATCCAGACCGACCAGCGCGTCGACAAGGCTGATATCGCCGCTCACGGCCAGCGTCGGAAGATCGTCTCCGGTTGCACCCTGTTCGAAGGTTTTCTGGGCCGTTTCGGCAGCGTCGCGCGCGGCCTCTTCCCCGTGCGCCATCGCCGTGGCCGCATCGGCGAGAACCTTCTTCGCATCGTTGATTTCCGCGCCGTCCAGCGCCTCTAGCCGGCCGATTTCATCAAGCTCGATATCGGTGAACAGCCGCAGGAACTTCCCGACATCGGCATCCTGCGTGTTGCGCCAGAACTGCCAATAGTCATAGGGGCTGAGCCGGTCCGCATTGAGCCATACGGCGCCGCTCACGGTCTTGCCCATCTTGCCGCCATCGGCCGTGGTAATCAGCGGCGTTGTGACCCCGAAAACCTGCGTCCCGTCAACCCGGCGCGCCAGTTCGACGCCGTTGACGATATTGCCCCATTGGTCCGACCCGCCAAGCTGTAACAGGCAATCCGCGCGCCTCGACAATTCCAGGAAATCATAGGCCTGGAGGATCATATAGTTGAATTCGAGAAAGCTCAGCGATTGTTCGCGGTCGAGCCGCAACTTCACCGAATCGAAACTCAGCATCCGGTTGACGGAGAAATGC
>JBPOET010000242.1:0-3849 GCA_051251675.1 Parasphingopyxis sp.
ATCTACCGCGCGCGATGAGCGATCTGTTCGTCGCCAACGACGCGGTCGCCGACGTCCAGGTTCGGTCTTCGCGGGCGCTCTATGTGTTCGGCAAAGCGGCAGGCGAGACGACCGTCTATGCGACCGACAGCGCCGGGAATGTGGTTTACTCCGCAACCGTACGCGTCGGAACCAACCTGAACAGCGTTTCGTCGATGCTCGATCTGGCAATGCCGGAAGCGCAGATTGCGGTTACGCCTATGAACGGCCTGGTGCTGCTCACCGGTACGGTCGCATCGCCCAGTGACGTGCAGGAAGCACAGTCGCTCGTACAGGCCTTTGTCGGCGAAGAGACCCAGGTGGTCAGCCGGCTGCGCACCGCAACGCCGCTGCAGGTCAACCTGCAGGTCCGCATCGCCGAGGTCAGCCGTTCGGTTGTCCGCGATATCGGCGTGAACCTGCTCACCCGGGATACGACCGGCGGTTTCCAGTTCGGCGTCGCCCAGGGGCGCGCCGGTGCGATCACCACGGATGAAACGACTGGCGCCATCACCGGCTTCCAGGGTCTCGCCAACGCAACCACATTTGGCGCGGCGGGCAATCTGCTCGGCCTCGACATCGGCAGCGCGCTCGACCTTGCGGAGACCGAGGGCCTGGTCACCACGCTCGCAGAACCGAACCTCACCGCGCTTTCCGGCGAAACGGCAAGCTTCCTTGCCGGCGGCGAGTTCCCGATCCCCCTTTCGCAGGGTCTCGGCTCGGTTTCGATCGAATATAAGCAGTTCGGGGTCAGCCTGGCTTTTACGCCGATAGTGCTGGCCAACGGCCGCATTTCGATGCGCGTTCGCCCGGAAGTTTCGGAACTTTCCGACAATGGCGCGATCACGCTCAACGGCTTTACCGTACCGGCGCTTACGACGCGCCGTGCTGAAACGACCGTCGAGCTTGGCTCGGGCCAGAGCTTCATGATCGCCGGCCTGCTGCAGAACAGCCATAACTCGACCGTGAACCGCACGCCCGGCCTCGGTGACGTGCCGATCCTCGGCGCGCTGTTCCGCTCGAACCGTTGGCGCCGTGCCGAAACGGAACTGGTCATCGTTGTAACGCCGTATCTGGTCCAGCCGGTATCGGCCAACCAGATCGCGCTGCCGACCGACGGATACCAGTCGCCGAACGCCGCCGAACGGTTGCTGCTCGGCCGGACCTACCGGGGTGAAACCGGTGCGACCCGTCCTGGCCCGACAATGGCTCCGCCGACAACCGTACAGCCGGGAATCGACGCCGGTGCCGCCAATCAGACGCTCCCGTCACCGGCCGGATCGCCGCAGCAAAATGCCGCGGCTGAGCCTTCCGGCAGCAGCGCCGCACCCGGCTTTTCGTTCAACGACTAGTTTCAGCGTTTCTTGGAGAAGATAATCATGCGTATTATTGCAACTTCCGCCCTTCTCGCAGTCGCCAGCACGCTGGCCGCCTGTGCAGGCGGGCCGAGCAATCCCGGCCTGACATCGCTGAATCAGCCTGTTGTTAGCCGTACGGATTATGTGTTCGACGTGGCCGCCAACGGCGACACGCTTTCCTATAGCGAACAGGCCCGGGTGGCCGACTGGTTCGAAGCTCTGGAGCTCGGATATGGCGATCGCGTCTCGATCGACGATCCCAGTCCGTACGGCACCGCGGGACGCCGCGATGCGGTGGCCGAAATCGCCGGGCGTTACGGCCTGCTGCTTGCAAGCCGGGCGCCCGTCACGGCCGGCCAGGTTGCCCCCGGCCATATGCGTATCGTTGTCAGCCGGACCCAGGCCGAAGTGCCGAACTGCCCCAACTGGGATCGCGGCTCGACCTTCAACTATTCCGGATCGGCGATGTCCAACTATGGATGTTCGACCAACAGCAACGTCGCCGCGATGGTCGCCAACCCGGAAGATCTGATCCGCGGACAATCCGGCGACAGCTCAGGTGATCCGCGAACAACGTCGCGCGCCATCGGCTCATACAGGGAAGCAACGCCGACCGGCACGGAAGGTTTGCAGAATGAAGCCACTTCTGGAGGAGGCAACTAATGAACGCACCTTTTAACTCCGGTTCGGCTGGCTTGCGGGATCCGTTCCAGGCTTATGTTTGCGATGAGGAAACGGCAGAAATGCTGAAACCCGTCGTTACCGAGCTTGGCTGGACGCAAGAGAAGGTCAACAAAGGCGGCCTGCAAAACGCCGTACAGTCGCTCTCGGTTTCGGCTAGCCCGAACATTCTGTTTGTCGATCTGTCGGAAAGCAGCGACCCGCTGAACGACATCAACAACCTTGCGGAAGTCTGCGAGCCGGGAACGGTCGTTATCGCATCCGGCCAGGTGAACGATGTCCGCCTCTATCGCGATCTGCTGACCAGCGGCATCCAGGACTATCTGCTCAAGCCTTTCAGCGTCGATCAGCTGCGCGACACATTGACCCAGGCTCAGATGGTTCTTGCCGGACCGCGTAACGCGGATGGCGACGAACAGGATCGCCCGCATGTGATGACCGCCTTTATCGGCACACGCGGCGGCGTTGGCGCGTCGACCCTCGCGAGTTCGGTTGCCTGGCAATTGAGCGCTCAGCAGGGCCGTCTTACCGCCCTTCTGGATCTCGACATCCATTTCGGAACGGACGCTCTCGCGCTCGATCTGGAACCGGGGCGCGGTCTTATCGACGCGATCGAAAACCCGAGCCGTATCGATGGGCTCTTTATCGAACGCGCGATGGTCAAGGCGAATGACAAACTTGCCGTTCTCTCGGCCGAAGCACCGATCAACCAGCCGATGCTGACGGATGGCTCTGCCTATTATCAGCTGGAAGAAGAGCTGCGAAACGCCTTCGAACTATCGGTAATCGATATTCCGCGGCAGACACTGATCCAGTATCCGCATCTGCTCAACGACGTGAACCGCGCTGTGGTCGTTACCGAACTGACGCTCGCCGCCACGCGCGACACGATCCGCCTGCTTTCCTGGTTCAAGTCGAACGCACCGCAATGTCAGGTTATCCTCGTTGCAAACCGCGTACCGGCTGGCGGCGCCCTCGAGATTTCGAAGAAGGATTTCGAAACCTCGGTCGAGCGCAAGATCGACATGGTCATCCCGTTCGATCAGAAAACAGCCGTCCAGGCAGCCAAGCTCGGCAAGACGCTGGCCGAAGCCAGCGGCTCCGGGAAAACCGGATCCCTGCTGACGCAGCTCGCCGAACAGGTTTCCAGCCTCGACGGCGAAGAACGGGACGCGGCAACGGTTGCCGGTGGATCGCTCATGGACAAGCTCGGCAGCTTCAAATCCCTGATTTCCAAAAATCCGGGAAAAAAGAAAACCGTGGACGCCTAACTCGGCCCTAGCTGCGCGAGCGGCGGAGCCAGTCGCGATTGGAAAGCATATATGTCTATCCTACCCCTGATACTCTTCTTCCTCGGGATGCTTGGTTTCCTGGTACTGATCTATTTGGCCTTTGCGGGCCCCAATGTGCAAAAGGCGCAAGCCAAAAGGCTGGGCGCTTTGCGGCGACGGCATTCGGCGTCAACAAGCCAGATTGCTGCCGAAACGCAGCTGAACCGCATTCTGGCCAAGCGCAACACGAAGATGGACAATTTTGCGGGCCGCTTCCTTCCGCGGCCGGAAATGTTGCGCACCCGGCTTGATCAAACCGGCATGAAGTGGACGCTGAGCCAATATATGATGGTCAGTGTCGCGATCTCGATCTTGATCGGGATATTCCTGTTTCTGAAGGGCATGCCGATCCTGCTCGGCCTGCTGGTCGGCAGTTTTGTCGGCCTCGCAGTTCCGCACATGATCGTCGGCTTTCTGATCAAGCGGCGTGTGAACAAGTTCACCGTCAAATTTCCCGATGC
>JBPOET010000243.1:0-3831 GCA_051251675.1 Parasphingopyxis sp.
GATTTGAGAAGAATTCATTGATAAAACAAAATCATGTCTTGCTTTCTTGAAACAAGTTCTGAGTTCGGTTTTGGTCATGTTCTCGCTCGTGCGGGTGACGGGGCCGCCTTGGTCGTTTGCCCGAAAATCCTCTGACGCCAGTAACGTCAGGTGGGCGCCATATGCACCGGACCCGGATTCTATTTCAAATCCCGCAATCCGGGCAGGGACAGCTCCCTTGGATGTTGTATCGCCTCAGGGATATTCGTGTAGGCTCGTGCCGGGCAGCGCCCGCCGCGCCCAATTTAGGAGGCCTGGTGGTCCGAAGCAAGTTTTTCGCCGATAACGGTGAGCCGATCGGCGAGTTTCTCCAGTTCCTCTACGGCGGGATTCGACGATGATTGCCCGCGATTCGAGCGCAGCTCGTCGGCTTCGTCGGCAAGCAGCAAAGAGGCGAAAAGCAGAATTCGCGCTTCTCCGAGATTTCCGCCAACCGCGTTCTGAGCGTCCACGGTCTTCGCATCGACCATCTGGCCCAGTTTTTCGAGCCGTTCCTCTTCGCCGTCGCGACAGGCTACAGTGTAGCTGTGGCCAGCAATGGTGAGGGTGACTTCAGCCATTTCTTGCCCCTTCGACCTTGCCGATAAGGCCGTCCAGGCCGTTTAGCGTTGATTCAGCCGCTGTGCGAAGCCGGTCGTACTTTTGCTGCAGGGCAAGATGTTCCGCCTCTGAAACGGTCGGAGAGCCGGCGTCGGCCGCGGCCTGCAGTTCCTTCTGCAGCCGTGCGATTTCCTGATCCTTGAGGGCGCCGATGTCGGCAATATCGGCCCGCAGCTTCGCGATCGTGCGGTCCCGATCGTCGAGCGCTTCCCTGTGCGCCTTTTCCAGCGATTCGAATTCCGCCCGGTGCGCCGTGTCATCGGCTGGCGCACCTGGGCGCGCGGTCAGAGGGCCGATACCGTCAAGCTTGGCAACAGCCTGCTCGATCCTTGCAATTGCGCGGGCAAGGCGTTCGTCTTCCATGCGCTTTGCATAGCAGGAAAGCGCTTCCCGGCAAGTCTGTGGGCGTCGCGGTTGACGATAACCCCGTGACATTCCAATTGGTCGCGCGTGCCCGCGACTCGCCGGGCCGTCTTTCGGCCCCTGTCGGGGCCATGGGAGTCCGAACAGGGGATACCGAATGACCGTCAGTCAAACCCAGCTCGCCAATGCGATTCGCGCCCTTTCCATGGACGCGGTGCAGGAAGCCAATTCCGGCCATCCGGGGATGCCGATGGGGATGGCCGACGTAGCCACGGTTCTCTTTACAAAATATCTCAAATACAATCCGCAAGACCCTGAATGGTTTGATAGAGATCGGTTCGTTCTCTCGGCCGGCCACGGGTCCATGCTGATATATTCGTTGCTGCACCTGACCGGCTATGCGCGGCCGACAATGGACGAGATCAAGCATTTCCGGCAGCTGGGAAGCCCCTGCGCCGGCCATCCGGAGAATTTCCTGTTGCCGGGTGTCGAGGCGACGACCGGTCCCCTGGGCCAGGGCCTGGCAATGGCGGTTGGCATGGCGATCGCGGAACGGCACCTCAATGCGCAGTTCGGCGATGACGTGATCGATCACAGGACATGGGCGATCGCCGGCGACGGTTGCCTGATGGAAGGCATCAATCATGAGGCGATCGGCCTGGCCGGGCATTTGCAGCTTGGCCGGTTGATCACTTTCTGGGACGACAATGATATCACCATCGATGGCGGCACCGATCTCTCGACGAGCGAGAACGTCCCTGCGCGTTACGAGGCTGCGGGCTGGCACGTCACGAAATGCGACGGACACGATCACGATGCGATCCGCTTCGCCATCGAAGAGGCGCTGGCCGATCCGCGCCCCTCGCTGATCGCCTGCAAGACGGTGATCGGCTATGGCGCACCCAATAAACAGGGCACTTCCGCTACCCATGGCGCGCCGCTCGGCGAAGAGGAAATCGCCGCCGCCCGCAAGGAGCTGGGCTGGGATGCGGCACCTTTCGTGATTCCGCCGGAAATCGGCGAAGCCTGGCAGGCGGCGGGCGCACGATCGGCGGAGGGGCATGGCGAATGGCTGGAACGGCTGGCAGCCCATCCGGAAAAAGCCGAGCTGGAACGGCGGATCGCCGGCGACCTGCCAGAGGGCGACGCGATGCAGGCCTATCTTGCAACGCTGGCTGCCGAGCCGCCCAAAGTGGCAACCCGCAAAGCTTCGGAAATGGCGCTGACGGCGATCAACAAGGCTTTGCCGGATACGCTGGGCGGATCGGCGGACCTGACCGGATCCAACAATACCAAGACGCCCGCCACCGAGCCGCTGACCAAAGACAATTATGGCGGCCGCTATATCTATTACGGCATTCGCGAGTTCGGCATGGCTGCCGCGATGAACGGCATGGCGCTGCATGGCGGCGTCATTCCCTATGGCGGGACATTCCTGGTCTTTGCCGATTATTGCCGCCCGGCAATCCGGCTGGCCGCGCTCCAGCGGGTGCGGTCCATCTTCGTGATGACGCACGATTCCATCGGCCTGGGCGAAGACGGTCCAACTCACCAGCCGATCGAACATCTGATCAGTTTGCGGGCCATGCCGGGGCTCGATGTCTACCGGCCCTGCGATGCCATCGAAACGGCGGAATGCTGGGCTTTGTCGCTGAAACGCAAGGACGGGCCCTCGCTGCACGCGCTGACGCGTCAGGGGTTGCCGCCCATGCGCAGCGATGTTGGCGAGAATCTCTCCGCCAGGGGCGCCTATCGCCTGCGCAGTGCAGAAAACGCCCGCAAAGTCGTGCTGCTGGCAACGGGATCGGAAGTGCATCTTGCGGCCGATATTGCCAAGGCGCTGGAAGCCAAGGGCATCGGCGCGGATGTGGTGTCCATGCCGTGCTGGGAGCTGTTCGATGCGCAGGATGATGCTTACAAAGCCGATATTCTCGCCACCCAAGAAAATGTCCTGCGCGTTTCCATCGAGGCGGGGGCGACATTTGGCTGGGAACGCTATACCGGCAATGGCGGATTGAATTTCGGGATCGATCGCTTCGGCGGTTCGGCCCCTGCGGACAAACTGTTTGAATATTTCGGGCTGACCGAAGCGGCGATCACACCGCAAATCCTGTCGGCGCTCAAGAACTAAGGAGACAATTCCCATGGCAGTCAAAGTTGCAATCAACGGATTCGGACGCATTGGGCGCCTTGTGGCGCGGGCCATTTTCGAACGGACCGATCACGACCTGGAACTCGTTGCGATCAACGATCTCGCGGACGCGAAGGCCAATGCGCTGCTGTTCCAGTATGATTCGACCCATGGCCGCTTTCCGGGCGAAGTGACGGCGAGCGAAAACAGCATCACCATCAACGGCCAAACCGTCGCGGTGACCTCTGAGCGCGATCCCGGCAATCTGCCGCATGGCGAAATGGGCGTCGATCTGGTTCTGGAATGCACGGGTTTTTTCCAGTCGCACGAAGCTGCCGAACCGCATCTGACGGCCGGCGCCAAGCGTGTCCTGATTTCCGCTCCGGCGAAAAATGTTACGAAAACAATTGTTTATGGCGTGAATCACGACAGCCTGACCGCAGAGGACCTGATCGTCTCCAACGCCAGCTGCACCACCAACTGCCTGGCCCCGGTTGCCAAGGTTCTCAACGACACGGTGGGCATCGAGCGCGGCTTCATGACGACGATCCACAGCTACACCAATGACCAGCGCATGCTGGATCAGATGCATTCGGACATGCGCCGGGCGCGCGGCGGGGCGCAGAACATGATCCCGACGACAACCGGTGCGGCCCGCGCGGTCGGCCTGGTTCTTCCGGAACTCAACGGCAAGCTCG
>JBPOET010000244.1:0-3821 GCA_051251675.1 Parasphingopyxis sp.
TATCTGCGGCACGACGGCAAATATGCGAAGCTCGATACGACCGCGGAAGTGTTCGAAATCGGCATGAATGCTGCGGTCGTGAAGATTGCCGAAGCCAAAACCAAGGGCGGGCGCGGACGCGGCGCGCGCGAGCCGCTCAAGATCCTCGGCAAGCATCCGCGCACCGAGGAAGAAATCAAGCTGATGGATGGCCGCTACGGCCCCTATGTCACCGATGGGACGACCAATGCGACGATTCCCAAAACGGTCGACAAGGATGACCTCACGCTGGAGGAAGCGGCACAGCTGATCGACGAACGCGCGGCCAAGGGCTCGGCGAAGAAAAAGCGCAAGGCGCCGGCCAAGAAGAAAAAGGCACCGGCTAAGAAGAAGCCCGCAGCCAAGAAAAAGCCGGCGGCGAAGGAAAAACCCTAGACCGCTAGCCGAGATGGCTCTTTAGCAACCAGAGCGTCCAGCCGATCAACGTGGCGAGGACGAGCCATGTGAGGGTCACGCCCAGTGCTCGGGTGAGGGGCGGTCCGCCTTCCTTGGGATTGTAGAGCCCATGGATGTGTAGCACCCGGGCCAGGATGAACACGCCGGAAACAATCATGAGCCCCATATGGTTGGCCTGGCTCAATTCGAGCAGGCCAACCAGGATGATGACGATCGGCGCATGTTCGGCGAGATTGCCGTGCGAGCGGGAAGCGCTTGTCAGCCGCTGGTCCTCGCCAAGACCATGGGCAGTGCTGGTCCGGAAACGCTGCCTTACCGTATCGATCGCGAGCAGCAGCAGGAGCGCGCCCATAGCGGCGGCAAGGGCGGCAGTGACGGGTAATGTCATGGCATATCTCCCCTAAAACGTGACGAGCCTGTCTTCGCCAAGGCGCGTCATCAATCCGACGAGGCCGCCCGCTTCCACATCCGGGCCGAGCGCGTCGATTGCCAATCCTGCCAGCGCCATGCCGCCCTGACAAGCGATCAGCCGGACACCGAGGTGGGTAGCTTCCTCGCGTATTTCGGCGAGTGTGGGCAGGCCGTTCGCATGGCGATCTCCATCGCCCGGTGCAGGGGAGCGCTCGGCAAGCAGGGCAACGGCGCGGCCTTCGAGGAATATCTGCGTGCCGGCGCCTGTCGCGGCATGGGCGGCCGCGACCGAGAGAGCCGTGTAGAAGCGTTCCGGGTCGGTGCCGGTGAAGATGACGGTTAACCCGCGCATGTCGGGCATCCGGGGTCCTTGGGGAGCGTCAGCGTCCGACTTCTGAGGCTGAGTGCGTCGAACAGCAGGAGCTTGCCGGCGGTGTCTTTGCCAAAGCCGGTGATCTGGCGGATGGTTTCCATCGCGGCCATGCTGCCCATGATCCCGGCAAGCGCGCCCAATACGCCCTGGTCGGCGCAGCTCGTGTCGGGCTGGTCGGGATCCGCGCCCACGAAACAGCGATAACAGGGTTTGCCGTCTTCCCAGCCTCTGAACAGGGCGAGTTGCCCCTCAAACTGTCCGATAGCTGCTGAGACGAGCGGAACATGTCTGTGACAGGCCTCATCTGCGACGAGCAGCCGCGTGGCGAAATTATCCGATCCATCGACCACCACATCGACGCTTTCCAGAAAGCCATGGATATTGGCCGCGTCCAGCCGCTGGTTCAGCGACTCGACAATCACATCGGGATTCTGGCGCGCAACAGCCCTTGCGGCGCGTTCGACCTTCGGGTGGCCGATATCCGCCATACCGAACAGTGTCTGGCGCTGGAGGTTGGAAAGCGCGACCTCGTCATCGTCGATAATCCGCAAACGCCCCACGCCTGCTGCCGCAAGATACTGGATCAGCGGTGAACCGATACCGCCTGCCCCGACAATAGCGACCGTCGCATCGAGCAGCTTCTTCTGTCCGCTCCCGCCGATCTCCTTGAGGATGATATGGCGCGCATAGCGCTCAAGCTGATCGTCGGTGAGGGTCACTGGCCCGGCATCAGCGCCCGGTGGAGCCAAAGCCGCCCGATCCCCGTGCGGTATCGTCCAGTTCATCCACTTCCGTCATCGCGGCGCGCTGAACGGCTGCGGGAACAAGTTGGGCGATGCGCTCGCCGCGCAATGCCGAGAAGGGTTCGTTGCCGAGATTGGCGAGGATGACTTTCACTTCGCCGCGATAGTCGCTGTCGATGGTGCCGGGCGTGTTGAGACAGGTGACGCCATGTTTGAAAGCAAGGCCCGATCGCGGCCGGACCTGCACCTCATAGCCTTCGGGGATGGCAATGGCGAAGCCGCTGGGCACGGCCATCCGTTCGCCCGGCTCCAGAGTGAAATCTTCCGCCGCCACGACATCCATTCCCGCCGCCCCGGCGCTGGCATAGGCCGGCATCGGCAGGCCTTCACCATGCGGCAGGCGCTTCATGCGGATGACGATTTCAGACAATTGCATCGACGATTCTCTCTGCGAGCCTGCGGGCGACTTCGCGCTTGGGCATCTGTTCCCAGCTTTCGACGCCGTCGGCAGTGATAAGATGGATACTGTTTTCCGTGCCGCCCATAACCTCACCCGACACATCGTTGGCAACGATCCAGTCGCAGCCCTTGCGATCCAGTTTGGCTTTGGCATGGCCGACAACCTTGTCGGTCTCGGCGGCAAAACCGACGAGCAGGGCAGGGCGCTGGTCATGGGTAGCGAGCCCGGCGAGAATATCCGGGTTCTCGGTGAGGTTAAGCTCGGGAGGTCCGCCGGTTTCGCCTTTTTTAATCTTGCGTGGTGAGGATTCAGCGCGCCAGTCGGCCACTGCGGCGACCAGGATCGCCACATCGGCCGGCAGCGCCCGGTTGACCGCAGCTTCCATTTCGAGCGCGGTTTCCACATCGATCCGTTTGACGCCGCGCGGCGTTTCCAGCGAGACGGGGCCGGAAATCAGCTCCACATCGGCGCCCAGCCGCGCCAGCGCTTCGGCAATCGCATAGCCCTGGCGTCCCGAAGAGCGGTTGGCGATGTAACGAACCGGATCGATCGGTTCATGGGTCGGGCCGGCCGTGATGACGATCCGTTTGCCCGCCAGCGGCTGGCTACGGTCCGTTGCGCCGCCGTTCAGCCGGTCCTCGATCTCGGCGAAAATGGCTTCGGGTTCGGGTAGGCGGCCTTCGCCATATTCGCCGCAGGCCATTGCGCCTTCGTTCGGGTCGAGAACGATGATGCCGTCTTTGCGAAGCTGCGCGACATTGCGTTTCGTCGCCTCATGCTCCCACATCCGCACGTTCATCGCGGGCACGGCCATAGCCTGCGTGTCGGTCGCCAGCAGCAGCGTGGTTGCCAAATCATCGGCAATGCCAGCGGCCATTTTCGCCATGAGGTCGGCGGTGGCCGGACAAATGACGATCAGATCGGCTTCGCGCGAAAGCTGGATATGCCCCATCTCGGTTTCGTTCTTGAGGTCCCAAAGGTTCGTATAGACCTGCGCTTCGGAGAGCGCGGCCAGCGTCATCGGGGTCACAAACTGGGCCCCGCCTTCGGTCAGCACGCAGGTGACGGCGCCGCCCGCCTTGCGGATCAGGCGAACAAGCTCGCACGCCTTATAGGCAGCGATGCCACCGCCGATCACGAGCAAGATGCGCTTCCCGTTCATGGCCGGAAATGTGCGGTTCGGGAAGCGTTTTGTCGAGTCATGCTTTGCCCAGAGTAAGCCATGGCTGTTTTGGAACTTCCTGGAAGGCCAGCGGCTCGGCCAGGTCGTAAAGCATTGTCGCCCGTTTGCGCTCGACAGTTGCTCCATGCTGTTCAGCCAGATCCACAAGCGGCCAGAGAAATTCCTCCACGCCGGTCGGGCCGGCCGATTTGTTTAGCCCGACGAACAGTGTCGCAG
>JBPOET010000245.1:0-3821 GCA_051251675.1 Parasphingopyxis sp.
GGCAGGTACGATAACCAGCGTGAGCACTGTCGAGAGCAGCAGGCCGCCGATCACGGTCCAGCCCATTGGCGCGCGCCATGCGCCATCGCCGGTCAACGCCAGCGCGGTCGGCACCATGCCAGCGGTCATCGCGACCGTGGTCATGACGATCGGCTGGGCGCGCTTGTGCCCGGCATCGAGTATGGCGGTGTCCTTGTCGACGCCCTTGTCCATTTCCTCGATCGCGAAATCGACCAGCAGGATCGAGTTTTTCGCGACAATACCAAGCAGCATCAGCGTTCCGATGAATACCGGCATCGATATCGGTTGCCCGACGAGATGGAGGGCGATCGCGCTGCCCAGCGGGGCAAGCAGTAGCGAGCCCATATTCACCAGCGGGGCCATGATCCGGCGATACAGCAGGACGAGCACGGCGAACACGAGCAGCACGCCCGAGATTACGGCAACGAGGAAGTTGAACAGCATTTCCGCTTGCCATTCTTCCTGGCCGGCGATCACCCGGTCCACGCCCGGCGGCATGTCTTCCCAGAATTCAAGCGCGTTGATCTGGGTCATCGCGTCGCCCGTCACCAGTCCGGGCGCGAGATCGGCGCCGATCACGATACGCCGCCGCTGGTTGTAGCGCCGGATCTCGGTCGGACCCGAGCCAAAACCGATATCGGCCACGAGACGCAGGGGCACCGATCCGCCATTCGCTGTGGCAACAGGCAAGTTCTCGATGGTCGATAGGTCGCGCCGGGATTCTTCGGCAAGGGCGACGCGGATCGGTATCTGGCGGTCGCTCAACGAGAAACGTGCGGCATTCTGGTCGATTTCACCCTGGGTGGCGATGCGAATGGCCCGGCTGAGTTCCGCCGTTGTCACGCCAAGATCTGCTGCCAGGTCGAGACGCGGCGTAACCACGATTTCCGGCCGGCGAAGATCGCCGTCGATACGCGGGGCAATGATCGTATCCAATGTGCTCATCTGGGCGACCAGCTCGTTGGCCGCTTCTTCGAGGGCAACGGGATCGTCGCCGCCCAGCGTCATGGAGATATCGCGGCCGCTAAAGCCGCCCTGCTGCGACATGAAGGTCACACGGGCATCGGGGATCGCGCGCAGCAGCGGCGCGGTTTCTCGCTCGAACTCGGTGCTCTTGCGTTCCCGGTCGTCGCGCAGCGTCATGAAGATTCGGCCACTGCCCGGATCGATCCGCTGGAATGCGGTCAGCACTTCCGGTTGCTGGCGCAATATGGCCGCAACCTGATCAGATACCCGTTCGGTTTCTTCCAGGGTTGTGCCGGGCACCATTTCAATCGTTACGCGGCTGAAATCGTCATCGGTTTCCGGCTGGAACGTCATTGGCAACTGGCTGAATGCGATGACCGTGGCGATCATTGCACCACCACCACCGATAAGCGCCGTTTTCCAGCGATGGACCAGGGACCAGCGCAGAAGCGCCATATAACGGTCCATCATTGGGCCTTCGCCATGTTCGCGAACACCTTCGGCCTTCAGGAAATAGGCGGAGACCAGGGGCGTGATGAGGCGGGCCACGGCAAGGCTCATCAGCACCGCGACCACGGTCGTCATGCCGAACTGGATGAAGAACTGGCCGGAAATGCCCGGCATCAGCGCAACCGGGAGGAACACGGCAACAATTGCCATGGTGGTCGCCAGCACGGCGAGGCTGATCTCTTCCGCGGCATCGATCGACGCCTGATAGGAGGATTTGCCCATACGCATATGCCGGACGATATTCTCGATCTCGACGATTGCGTCATCGACAAGGACGCCGGCCACCAGACTGAGCGCAAGGAGGCTGATGAAATTCAGCGAGAAGCCGAACAGGTCCATGAACCAGAAGGTTGGGATAGCCGAAAGCGGAATGGCGATTGCCGAGATCAGCGTGGCGCGCCAGTCCCGCAGGAAGAAAAAGACGACGATAACGGCCAGAACCGCCCCTTCGACCAATGCGGCCATGGCGGACTCATAATTTTCGCGCGTATACTCGACGGACGTGAAGAGTCGGGTGAAAACGACACCCGGATTATTCTCTTCGATCTGGGCGAGAACGGCTTCTGCATTGTCGTAGACGGTTACGTCGGACGCCCCCTTGGCCCGTTCGATCCCGAAGCTCACCACCTGGCGATTGTTCATTTTCGACAGCGAACGCTGTTCACCATAAAGATCGCGGACTTCCGCGATATCGGCCAGTTTGATCGTGCGGCCGCCGCCCAGCGCGATATCCGTCTGGCCAAGTTCATAGGCGGTTTCTGCGTTGCCAAGAACGCGGACAGATTGTTCGGATCCCGCCACTTCCGCCCGCCCGCCGGCCGCGTTGAGATTGGTTGCGCGCAACTGCGCATTGACTTGGCTGGCCGTGATGCCCAGCGATTGGAGCCGCGCGGGATCAAGGATCACGCGAATTTCCCGGCTTACCCCGCCGCCGCGATCGACCGCAGCCATGCCCTCTACGGAGAGCAGCTGGCGCGCAACGGTATTGTCGACGAACCAGCTCAGTTCCTCGAGCGTCATATCGACATTTTCGACCGCAAAATAGGCGATCGTCCCGCCGCCGTTGATCTCGACGCGCAGGACTTGAGGTTCCAGGATGCCATCCGGCAGGTCTCCGCGGATCTGGGCTACCGCGTTGCGCACATCGTTAACCGCGCGATCGACTGGCGTACCGATGGTGAACTCGACAAAGGTCCGCGAATTGCCCTCATTGACGAAAGACTGGATGGTATTGACGCCGTTGATGTTGCGAACAGCCGCTTCGATCCGCTGGGTAACCTGGTTTTCCATCTCAGTCGGGGCCGCGCCAGGCTGCGCGACGATTATCCGGACTGCGGGAAAATCGACTTCCGGGCTGTCATTGACGTCAAGCCGGGCAAAGCTGATCAGCCCGGCCAGCATGAGCCCCAGGAACAGGACCAGCGACGGCGTCGGGTTCTTGATGGCCCATGTCGATACGGTGCGGAAACTCATGCCTGATTCCTAACTGTCGTCGTCTTGAGACTGGCGCTGCGGGATGACCTCGTCACCCGGATTGAGAAATGCACCTGCCGAGCGCACGACCCGCTCATTGCCCACAAGACCTTCGCGGACAGTGATACCGGCACTGCCGACCGTACCGATGACTATATCGCGGCGTTCGACGATATTCTCTGGCGTTATGATATAGACATAATTGCCCTGGGCATCGCTTTGCACTGCCGATTCCGGCAACATCGGCGCGTCGATAGAACCGCTCACAATCTCCGCGCTTGCGAACCCGCCGGGGCGCAGCCCTTCCTGATAGGAAAGCGCGATGCTGGCGGTGCCCTGCCGGCTCTGGCCGTCAATGGTCGGGGAAAGCTGCCAGATCTGGCCCTCATAGGTCTGATCGGTGCCCGTCGGCGTGATGGTCGCGCTCTGGCCGATCGACATTCGGGCAAGGTCGGATTCCGACACCTGCGCATTCATCTCCATTTCGCCGCCCTGCGCTATCACGAAGAGTGCACCGCTACCGGCACTCACGACCTGGCCGCGCTCAACATTGCGGGCAAGAACCAGGCCGGCAGCCGGCGCGCGGATCGCCAGCCGCCCTGCGCGAGCGCGCAGCTCATTGAGCTGGGCGCCTGCTACATTGACGCGGGCGCGAGCCGCATCGCGAGTGGCAGTTTTGCGGTCGATATCGGCCTGGCTGATAAAACCGCGGGCCACGAGCTGCATCGCCCGGTCGAGCTCGGCCTGGGCAAGGGCGAGATCGGAACGCGCGACTTCGACCTGGGCCGCGGCGGAATTGACCTGCTGTGACTGTACCGAGCTTTCGATGGTGGCCAGCACCTGTCCGGCAC
>JBPOET010000246.1:0-3818 GCA_051251675.1 Parasphingopyxis sp.
CTTCAAGATCGAAGCTTGGCGGTGCGGTGACGATATTGATCAGGCCCGCTGAGGCATTGCGGCCAAACAGCGTTCCCTGCGGACCGCGCAGAACCTCCACCCGCTCGATCGGGCCGAGTTCATTGAGGCCGGCGCCGGAGCGCGAGCGGTAGACACCGTCGATGAATACCGCGACCGAGCTTTCAAGACCCGGGTTGTCGCCGACCGTGCCGATGCCGCGGATACGGGCCGAACCATTGGCTTCGTTACCGGTCGACGAAACGAGCAGCGACGGAGCAAGCTGGTTGAGCTGCCGGATGTCATTGGCACCCGAATTCTGCAGGCTTTCCGCGTTCACGGCGCTGACGGCGATCGGAACGTCCTGAAGCCGCTGTTCGCGACCCTGTGCGATCACGACGATCACATTGTCATTGTTGCTGTCGTTCGCCGCTGTGGTTCCGGCGTCCTGCGCCATGGCGGGTGAGGCTATCGCTGCGATTCCGGCGGTCGCTAGCAAGATTGATCTACGCATGGGTTCGTCTCCAGTTTGTATATTTTTTGTTTTTATTGTTGCCTACTTTCTAGGATTCTCGGCGGGAAACGCCAGAGATACCAACAGGCTCGGAACGTTAGTCGGGCCGAGTGATGTCTTTGAGCAACACACTCCGAACTGGCCGCAGATCGGCATTTCCGTTACGGATGGTCCGGGAAGACCGGTTGTTGGGGAGGAAAGCGGGTCATGGCGGTAACGGGTATGGGCGGGCTTTTCTTTCGGGCGGCGGATCCGGAAGCGCTTACGCAATGGTATCGGGATCATTTCGGACTCGGTGGCGGCGACAGCTGGTGGCACCAGGCGGCGGGACCCAC
Organism: Parasphingopyxis sp.; assembly: GCA_051251675.1. GTDB lineage: Bacteria > Pseudomonadota > Alphaproteobacteria > Sphingomonadales > Sphingomonadaceae > Parasphingopyxis. The sequence goes on from JBPOET010000246.1 coordinate 847, forward strand.
GGTCTTTGCGCCGTTCAAGCAGGACAGCGACTATTTCAGCGGAGACAAGGCCTTCATGATCAATTTCCGGGTCGAAGACCTGGCTGGAATGATCGAGAATCTGGAGGGCGCCGGAATCGAGGTCATCCGGAAGGACGAATGGGATATGGACGGCAGCTACGGCCATTTTGCCAGGGTCCATGATCCTGAGGGCAATGCGATAGAATTATGGGAGCCGCCGGCCGAGCTGCCCGAAAGCTGAGTGCGAACGCGCCTTTCTAGCTGTCGGGAGCCTGGGCTCCGCCAAGTGTCGGCGGCACGCGTTTCTCGACCTGCGGCGTCGCCTTGCTCGGGCGGCGGACGAGCAGGATGGCGACGAAGATCATCGTCATTCCCGCAATATCGATCATGGTCAGGATTTCGGCGAACCAGAGAAAACCCAAAAGGCCGGAGAAAAGCGGTTGGATCAGCAGCCCCAAACCGCTTGCAAGCGGCGGCAGGTGCGGCAGCGCATAGATGATCAGCCCCTGCCCCGCGACCTGGCTGCTGATGGCCAGCAGGATAAGGGGCGTCCAGTCCTGCGGCCAGAAGGCTCCGCCGTCGAGCAGGGCAACGGGCAGGAGAAAAAGCGCGCCCGCCATCGTTGCGTAGCCGAGCGTCGACAGCGCGGACAGCCCTGCACGCGCCTTGTTCATCACGATCAAATAGGCGGTATAGAAGAGGGCGGCGAGCAGGCACAGGAGATCGCCGTTCAGGTTGGCGGCGGAGACCGAGGCCGACTGGGCCGACAGCGTCCCGATGCCGATTGCGGCCAGCAGCAGGGCCAGGGTGGCGGGCGGCGTCGGCCAGCGGCGCACCACCAGATAACCCCAGATCGGAAAGAGAAAGGCAGCCGCGTTGCCGAGCAGGGTGGAATTCGCCAGCGTCGTACGTTCGATGCCGAGATGCCAGCTGGCGAGATCGGCGGCGAAAAAAATGCCTCCGAGCACCAGCCAGACGATGCTCCATGCGGAGGGCGGCCGCGCAATGCGCCCTTCTGCGGCGCGCACCATCAGAATCAGCAACGGCGCCCCGATCGCCAGCCGCCAGAAGGCAGACTGCACCGGGCCGACATCGGCGAGGCGCACGAGCAACGGACCGGCAGACAGGATGATGCTGCCGAGCAGGAACAGGGGAAAGACAAAACGTGGCGCGGTCATAACCGCCGCCCATGCGCTTTCCGGGCGGCGGATTCAATCGTTGCGGTTAATCGCGATTATTTCGGTGCGAGCACCATCAGCATCTGCCGGCCTTCCATCTTCGGATGGGCTTCGGTTTTTGCATTTTCCTTGGTGTCTTCCTGCACGCGGCGCAGAAGATTCATGCCGAGTTCGCGGTGGGAGAGTTCGCGGCCGCGGAAACGCAGCGTGATTTTCACCTTGTCGCCATCTTCGATGAAGCTGTGCACCTTCTTCATCTTCACGTCGTAATCGTGATCGTCGATGTTCGGGCGCATCTTGATCTCTTTGATATCCTGCGTCTTTTGCGACTTGCGGGCGAGATTGGCCTTTTTCTGGGCCTCATATTTATATTTGCCCACGTCGAGGAATTTCGCGACGGGCGGATCTGCGTTCGGCGAGACCTCTACAAGATCGAGGCCGACATCGGCGGCCTGTTCGATCGCTTCATTGGTCAGCAATACGCCCAGATTCTCGCCATTCTCGTCGATCACGCGGACCTTCGGCGATTGAATGAACTGATTGTAGCGAGGGCCGTTCATCGGCGGTGCCGCAGGGCGGCGGGTCATGGGGGGACGTATAGCTGAAACTCCTTAAAACATGTGACGGCCAAGCGCCGCGCCATACAATATACGGTGCTTTGTCCGGGAATCAAAGCCGTGGATTGATTGTTTTGCGTTTCCGCGATTTTATGGGTAGTGGGCTATAGTTGCGTCGAATTATTCAATTGATTCCGTGGTCTTGACAAATGATCAAATTTGAGTCCGCGTGTGGTTTGGCGCTTGCAAAAAAACGAATCGGATGGTACAAAAGGGTCAAGTGGATTGGGAGATCTCGGTCGGCGTCATAGCCTCGGTGAGTGTCACCGGGGCTTTTCGCTTTTTGGATGAGGGAAAACTTTCAGTCCCCAGTCGTCATAGTCTCTTCCTGCATTCTTACGTCCGCCGCGACAGAGAAACTTCTCTTTCAAAACTTCAAAGGCTCGATTGTGCTGGCTCGGGCGCAGATAGTTTAATCCGATTGGCCGTGCGACAAGGTCGGCAAGTTGTAATCCCGCAGAATTGACCTTCTTGTCAGCGAGAACAATCTCAAACGGAAGGCGTTGTCTGAATCGGTTGCCGCCATCGCAAATCCGACGAAACTCCAATTCCAGTTCTTTGTCCTCTTTGTCACCTCTTTTCTCGAACACGATGTGGGTTTTGGTATCTTGCTGACCTTTTTCAATAAGCAGCTCCATTAATGTCTCAAGACAAAAGCCAAGTGCAGCATGGTAAGCGTTCGAACCCCCTCCGACATCCTCGGCAAGCTTTTTCTTGTCGATCACACACGCTATCAAAATGAAGTTGTTCGCCTCGATGATTTGAGTGAGGCCTTCAATAAACTCCTGTTTTTCGGCTTTATCCCTGAAGGTGAATACGCCATGCTCCTTGCGGATATCGCGTTCGTGCAGAATGACGATGTCATGGCCGAATTTTTGAAACTTCAGCCGCTCAAGAGCGGATACAATGTTCTTAATATAGTTTTCTTGGTAAAAAGCGCAGAAGGCCAAAACGAAGACAGGGTAATGCTTGTCGATCTTTTCAAGAGAGTGGTCGCCACTTTCGTCAACGTAAACAATAAATTCGCTTCTTTTTCCGTCTGCTCTTTCTCTCTTCGGAACTTTCATCATGCCATCTTAACATGAATCTAAACTATCAAGAAACGCAATAGCCTAACCGTTTCGTATGTCCGGCGGCCTTGCCTCTCCGCGAAGCATGGCCACGGCCTCGTCCAGCG
>JBPOET010000247.1:0-3788 GCA_051251675.1 Parasphingopyxis sp.
TCCGACCTTATGGTGAGAACTGGCAAATGACCGAAATATCAGACGATGTCCGCGCGGTCGAAGCGGCGCTTTTTGCGGCGGAAGAAGCGCTTACGCTGAACGATATCGCCCAGGCGGTTGGCGAAGAGGTCGATGTCCGGGCGGCGCTGGAAGAGCTTTCGGGCCATTATGCCGGACGGGGTATCGGTCTGGTCGAGCGCGGCAAGCGCTGGCATTTCGAAACCGCCCCGGACCTGGCCCATGTTTTGCGCCGTGAACGCGAAGAGCCGCGGAAACTGAGCCGTGCGGCAACCGAAACACTGGCGATCATCGCCTATCACGAACCGGTCAGCCGGGCCGAAATCGAGTCCATTCGCGGGGTGCAGATATCCAAGGGCACGCTCGATGTCCTGATGGAAGCAGGCTGGGTGCGCCCCGCCGGTCGCCGCGAAACTCCGGGAAGACCGTTAATTTATGCAACAACCCCTGTTTTTCTTTCGCATTTCGGGTTAGAGACTCGGCGCGACCTACCCGGGCTTGACGATCTGAAAGCTGCCGGGCTGCTCGATCCTGTGGATACCGCGCTCGAAGAGCTCGAGCTGGAATCCGCTGAACAGGATGACTAACTAGGCGTGTAAATAGGAGAACTATTATGTCGCCAGGTATTTGGCAGATTGCAATTGTCGCCATCGTTATCATCGTGCTGTTCGGCCGTGGCCGTATTTCGGGCATGATGGGTGATCTCGGAAAGGGTATCACCAGCTTCAAACGCGGCCTGAAGGACACCGATGAGAGCGATACCAGCGCCTCTTCGTCGGAAACGCCGCGTATCTCGTCTTCGCCGCCCGCATCGCCGGCTTCGGAAACAACGGTGGAAGCCACGCGCGAAGACAACGCCAGCTGACACTGTGTCTTGCGTATGCCCGGTCGGGCTGCGTGATTTCCGGCCATTGAGGTAGCGAAGCGCCTATGTTCGATATCGGTGCAGCCGAACTCCTGCTTGTCGCGATAGTGGCGCTAGTCGTTATCGGGCCAAAAGACCTGCCAGCGGCCCTGCGTGGAGTCGGGCGGGTCATGGGGCAATTGCGCAGCTTTACCAACCAGTTCCGGTTCAGCCTGGATTCCATGATCCGCGAGGCGGAGATGGAGGGCCAGGAAAAGGAATGGGCGCAGCGCAATGCCGATATCATGGCGAAACATCCGCACAGCGAAGGCGACCCCGGTTCCGGTCAGGAAATGCAGGGCCAGCCTGACGACAACACTCCCGCAAAGCATGACGTCGTACCGCCAGGCGACGACGGGGAGGAGGGGGTGATGAAACCGCTCAAACCGATTGCCACGGACGAATCGGGTGAGATTTCATCGGGCCAAGCGGCATCTGCGCCGCAGCCATCGGCAGAGCCCGGTGCCGGTACGGCGGAGGATTCGTCGCAGATCGATCTGTTCGGTGGCAAGTCATGAGCAGCGAATTGCAGACCGAACCCGAAGAGATCGACGAAGTCGATGCCAGCACGGCGCCGCTGCTCGATCACCTGATCGAATTGCGCAACCGCCTGTTATGGTGTGTGCTGGGCTTCATCATCGCATTCGGTTTCTGTTTCTACTTTGCGACAGAGATTTTCGCCTTTCTCGTGCATCCGTTGCAGGAGGCCTTTCCGCCCGGGCAGGGCAGGCTGATCTATACCCAGCTCTACGAGGCCTTTTTCGTCGAGATAAAGGTCGGCATATTCGGCGCGTTCGTTATCGCTTTTCCGCTGATCGCCTGCCAGATCTGGCTGTTCGTGGCGCCCGGCCTGTACAAGAATGAGCGCGGCGCTTTTTTACCCTTTCTGTTTGCGACGCCCGTCCTGTTCACACTTGGTGCGGCGCTCGCTTATTTCGTCGTCATGCCGCTGGCTTTTGAATTTTTCCTTGATTATCAGGGGGAAGTAAGCGGTCTGGACCAGGAGGCGTTGCCGGCGATCGGAGAATATCTGTCGCTGGTCATGCGGTTCATCATCGTTTTCGGACTGGCCTTTTTGCTTCCGGTGTTGCTGCTGCTGCTGAACCGCGCGGGCCTTGTCGGCCGGGCGCAGCTGATCCGCGCACGCAAATATATCATTGTGGGCGTTTTCGTCATCGCCGCGATCTTTACGCCGCCCGATCCGGTCACCCAGCTGATGCTGGCTGTTCCGCTATTGCTGCTCTTTGAAATGACCCTCGTGATTATCTGGTTCACGGACAGGCGCGGGAAAAAGGACAAAGAGACTTGAATCGCGACACGCTCTTCCTGCGCGAGCAAGGGGAGGGTTTTCCGGTTCGCGACGGTTGCCGGGTGAAGCCGTTGATCGATTCGGCGGAGATGTATCCCCGGCTCGAAGAAGAAATGCTCGACGCAGAGCGCAGCGTTTGGCTGGCGTTCCGCATCTTCGATCCGGCTACGAAATTGCGATCCGATGCCGCGCGCGCCAAGGGGCTCGAAGACTGGGCGGGGCTTATCCGCGACACGGTAAAACGCGGTGTCGAGGTTCGGATGCTGCTGGCGGATTTCGAACCCGTGATGGCGAATGAGCTGCATGCGGGATCCTGGAGCAGTTTCAACCAGATCCAGGATGTACGCTCGGCGCTGACCGATGCCGAACGGGAACGGCTGCAGATCATGGTTGTCCAGCATGCCGGCGAGATCGGATGGTTCTGGCGGCAGATATTGCGGTTTGCGCTGCGCAAGCGGGTTCGCAGCCTGATCCGGCGCCTGCTGGATAGATCCAGCAAAGCGCGGCACGCTTTTGAAGTGCGTCCGGGACTGTGGCGCTGGCTGCACTGGGAAGGCGATCGGCCGACCGGATGGAAGCCCGGGCCGCCACCGAGACTGTGGCCGGCCACCTATCACCAGAAATGCGCGATAATCGACGCGAAAACCGCGTTTATCGGAGGGCTGGACCTGGACGAACGCCGCTGGGACGATGCCAGGCATGATCGGCCGGCGGACGAAACCTGGCACGATCTTTCAGCCTTTGTCGCAGGGCCGCTGGCCACCGACGCAGCGCGCAATTTCACCGAGCTATGGAATCTCGAACTGCCGCGTTTTCGCGAGGTTGTCGGCGAGTGGACCAGCGATACGTCGCGCATTATCGCGGCCGACCCGCTCAGCGAGGTGATTGCCCCGGAACCGGGAGAATCGCTGAACGGAGGCAAGGCCACCACCCAGCTTCTGCGGACGCGGTCGCGCGATGCGACATCCATATTCGCGCTCGGACCGGTTCCCCACATCCGCGAACTCAAAGCGGCCCATCGCAGCCTGATCCGCGCGGCGCGGAATATACTGTATATCGAAGCGCAGTTTTTCCGGTCGCGGGAGGCTGCCGATTGGGTGATCGAGAGCCTTCGCTGCAATCCGGGGCTCGATGTGATTATCCTTATCGCCAATGTACCAGAGGAAATCGCCTTTCTGGGCGACGGTGACAATCCCGCCCATCGCCATGGCGAATATCTCCAGGCCAGAGCCCTGAGCCGCATCCTCAAAGCCGCCGGCCCGGACCGGGTGGGGTTGTTTACGCTGGTTCGAGACGAACCGGCCGACGATGCCGAGCATGATTACGCAGGCAGCCGCGGAACCGCCTTTGGCTCCGGGATCATATATATCCATGCCAAGTTGCTGATCGCGGACACGCAGGCGTGCCTGATGTCCTCCGCCAATATCAACGGGCGGAGCTTCGAATGGGATACCGAGCTTGGCTTTTTATGGTCGCAGGAGGATGCGGCTATAGCCGACTTCCGTGCCAGACTGTGGTCGCGCCTTTCAGGCGGGGCGCTTTCCGGTACATCCGGAC
>JBPOET010000248.1:0-3777 GCA_051251675.1 Parasphingopyxis sp.
GGTTCGAGCAGCTTTCCTTCATCCCGATGCTGGTCGTCACGCCGCTCACCTTTCTGGGCGGGGCCTTCTATTCGATAAACATGCTGCCCGATCCATGGCGCTCGATCAGTCTGTTCAACCCGGTGGTGTATCTGGTCAGCGGTTTCCGCTGGAGTTTTTACGGTGAGGGCGATGTCAGCATCGGCCTAAGCCTCGGGATAACTGCCGCCTTTCTCATTGCCTGCCTGGCGGTTGTCATCTGGATCTTCCGGACCGGCTATCGGCTGAAGGAGTAGCATCAAAAGACCGTATGCCCTGAGCCTGTCGAAGGGCTGTTCTTTCTTGGCACGAAAGTGAAGAGCAGTGCTTCGACAAGCTCAGCACAAACGGGTTAGTGTATCATGGTGCAATTGGCTTTGGAGGCACAGTTATTTCCACTTTCCTCATCGTCTATCACAGCATGACCGGCGGAACCCGGCAGATGGCCGAGGCAGCGGCCGAAGCGGCGCGGGAAGCCGGTGGAGCGGATGTCATCGTGAAAGAGGCGCCCGACGCCGGCCCCGAGGATTTGCTCGCCGCCGATGGCTATCTGTTTGCGACACCGGAAAACCTCGCCGCGATCGCCGGGGTGATGAAGGCATTTTTCGACCGCTGCTATTATCCCGTGCTGGGCAAAATCGAAGGGCGTCCCTATGCGGCGCTGATCTGCGCAGGGTCCGACGGCGAAAACGCGCGCACCCAGCTGGAACGCATCGCGACCGGCTGGCGGCTCAGGAAAATCGCCGACACCCCGATCGTCTGCACCCATGCGCAGACGAAGGAAGAGATTCTGGCGGAAAAACAGATTGGTGAGGAGGATCTGGCGCGGTGCCGCGAAATCGGCGGAGCGCTGGCGGCAGGGCTGGAAATGGGCGTTTTCTAGCCCTTGTAATGCTCGCCCTTCACCCAGCGCACGGTGCCTGAGGAAGCGCGCATCACGACGCTTTCGGTCGTCATGCAGCCCTTGCGCAGCCTTTTTACGCCATCCAGCATGGAGCCGTCCGTCACGCCGGTCGCCGCGAAGATTACATCGCCCTTGGCGAGTTCTTTCAGCGAATAGATACGATCGAAATCCTCATCCGGGATGCCCCATTTGCGGGCGCGGGCTTTCTCGTCGTCGTTGCGGAAGACGAGACGCCCCTGGAACTGGCCGCCGACGCAGCGCAATGCCGCTGCCGCCAGCACGCCTTCCGGCGCGCCTCCCTGGCCCAGATAGACGTCGATCGTCGTGTCTTCATCTGTCGTTGCGATCACGCCGGCGACATCGCCGTCGGGGATCAGCTGAACGCCGCAGCCAATGCCGCGCAGTTCGGCGATCAGCGCTTCATGGCGCGGGCGATCTAGGACGCAGGCGATAAGCTCGTTCGGCTTCACGCCCTTGGCCTTGGCGATTGCCTCGATATTTTCGGTGACCGATTTGGAGAGATCGATCGTTCCCTCGGGATAACCCGGGCCGATAGCGATCTTGTCCATATAGGTGTCGGGCGCATTGAGCAGGCAGCCCTTTTCGGCGATGGCCAGAACGGCCAGAGCGTTGGGGCCGGCTTTCGCCGTAATCGTCGTGCCTTCCAAGGGGTCGAGCGCGATATCGACCTTAGGACTGCCCTGCGTTGCCTGGCCCACTTTTTCGCCGATATAGAGCATAGGCGCTTCGTCGCGCTCGCCTTCGCCGATAACGACCGTGCCATCGAAGTCCAGCTCATTGAAGGCGGCGCGCATGGCCTCGACGGCAGCAGCATCGGCAGCCTTTTCGTTACCCCGTCCGATCAGGCGCGATGCGGCAATCGCCGCCGCTTCGGTGACGCGCACCATTTCAAGAACGAGTACCCTGTCCAGAACTTCACTGGGCTGCGTCATGTCTAATATTCCCCTCTTTGGTTGGGCGCTGCGATAAGCGAGCCCTGCCGCATTGTCGAGAATGCGCGGCCAGGATTCACAGGTCCAGAATATGCATAAGCATGGGCTCACCCGCCAGGCTTTGCGATCCACGGAGCCGCTCCAGCGCATCGGCGACGCACCGTTCCGGCCCTTCGTGCGTGACCATGATCAAATGAACGACATCGTCGCTGCCCTCGCTCGGCGCCGCCCCGCCCCGCTGGATCATGCTCTCGATCGAGACATTGGCATCGCGCATCGCGGCGGTGATCTCGGCCAGCACGCCCGGCCGGTCATGCACGGCGAAGCGCAGATAGGCGCGTCCGCGCCGATCGCCGGCATCAACCGGGTCCGATGTGGTGAGGCGGGCAAAGGGCATGGCAAAGGCGGGGCCATATTCGCCGCGTGCAACATCGATCAGGTCTGCCACAACCGCGCTGGCGGTCGGGCCCTCGCCCGCACCGGCGCCCTCGAAGAAAAGGCGGCCCACGAAGTTGCCCTGCGCAACGATGGCGTTGAGCGATCCTGCAACATGGGCGAGGGGGTGTTTGCGGGGCACGAGGCAGCAATGGACGCGCTGGAACAGTTTGCCGCCGCTCGCTTCGGCCACGCCGACGAGCCGTACCTTGAAGCCCAGTGCGCGCGCCTCGGCAATGTCCGCCGCGATGACCTGCCGGATACCGCTGGTGGCCACGGAGTCGAAATCGAGCGCCGTGCCAAAGGACAGGCTGGCAAGAATGGCGAGCTTGTGGGCCGCGTCGATGCCGTCGATATCGAAGGTGGGGTCGGCCTCGGCGTACCCCAGAGCCTGCGCTTCGGCGAGCACATCGGCAAAATCGCCGCCAGCGCTTTCCATTTCGGTGAGGATATAATTGCAAGTGCCGTTGAGGATGCCGTAGACCGATGTAATGGCGTTTGCAGCAGCGCCTTCGCGCAGCCCCTTGATGACGGGAATGCCGCCAGCAACCGCCGCTTCATATTTGAGCGCTACTTTGGCTTTTTCCGCCATTTCGGCGAGTTCGAGCCCGTGATGCGCGATCATGGCCTTGTTGGCGGTCACAAAGGATTTTCCGGCCTTCAGCGTATCGCGGGCCAGGTTAAGCGCTGGGCCATCCGATCCGCCGATGAGTTCGGCAACCACATCGACATCGGCGCGCGCCACCAGCGCTGCGGAATCGTCTTCCCAGGCGAAGGGAGAGAGATCGACGCCGCGATCGCGGCTGCGATCTCGCGCGGATACGGCGGTGATTTCGATCGGCCGTCCGGCGCGCCGTTCGATCAGCTCGCGATTCTCATCGAGCAGTTTGATAACGCCCGCACCAACCGTTCCCAATCCTGCAAGCGCCACGCGCAATGCTTCACTCATTTCAGCTGCCCTTTAACTAATGACGGAGAGGCCTTAATTGTGTCCCGGTTCAAATGCTACCGGACAAATATGATGACCGACCATCCTACACCCACAATCCTCGTGCTCGCCGGTAAACGTGACGGCAAGCTTGATCCTCTCGCCGAGCGTGCCGGCGTCAGCCACAAGGCCGTCGTGCCGATTGCCGGCAAGCCGCTGATCGGTCATGTTCTGCGGACACTCGAAGCCGCCTGGGACGATGCGAAAATCCTGATTTCGATCCACGATCCCTCTGTCCTTGAGGACGTGGAAGAGGTGAAACGGCTGAAATCCGCCGGCCGGCTGGAAATGACGATGGCCCAGCATGGTATCGTCGAAAGCGTCGAGGCTGCGGCTGCCCAGGGCGGTTTTCCGCTGCTGATCACGACCGGCGACAATGTGCTGACAACGGTCGATGCGTTGCGCGCCGTCAATGCTGCGGGCCATGATCGCGGCGCGGATGCCGTTCTCGGTCTGGAATTACTGGACCTGACCCGCGT
>JBPOET010000249.1:0-3772 GCA_051251675.1 Parasphingopyxis sp.
GCCTTAAGAGCGATTCCGGTCCGACCTGCCCGCTTTCCGTTCAGCTTTGGCAAATGCGGGAAACAGTGGCTGGACACGGGAATAAGTTTCGTTAGGAAACCCGAATGACATTACCCAGCCCCCTGTTCGATCCGCTGCGCCTGCCCCTGGTCGGCGCGCCCCTGTTCATCATCTCCGGCCCGGAGCTCGTCATTGCCCAGTGCAAGGCGGGCATCGTCGGCTCTTTCCCGGCGCTCAACGCCCGGCCGCAGACCATGCTCGACGAATGGCTGCACCAGATTACCGAGGAGCTGGCCAAGCATAACCGCGACAATCCGGATCGCCCGGCCGCGCCTTTCGCGGTCAACCAGATCGTCCATAAATCCAACAACCGGCTCGAGGAGGATCTCGCGACCTGCGAGAAATGGCAGGTGCCGATCACGATCACGTCATTGGGCGCGCGGACCGAGCTCAACGATGCGGTGCATGGCTGGGGCGGCATCACGCTGCACGACATCATCAACGATCGCTTTGCCCGCAAGGCGGTCGAAAAAGGGGCGGACGGGATTATCGCGGTGGCGGCCGGTGCGGGCGGCCATGCCGGGGTGACATCGCCCTTCGCGCTGATCGGCGAAATCCGCGAATGGTGGGATGGGCCGCTGCTGCTTTCCGGCTCGATCTCGACCGGGGCGGCGATCCTGGGCGCGCAAGCCATGGGCGCCGACCTCGCCTATGTCGGCACCGCCTTTATCGCGACCGAAGAGGCCAATGCGGTCGAGGGCTACAAGCAGGGCATTGTCGAGGGCCAGGCCGCCGATATCGTCTATTCGGACCTGTTTACCGGTGTGAAGGGCAATTATCTGCGTGGCTCGATCGAGCGCGCGGGTCTCGATCCCGACAACCTCCCCGAGGGCGATTACAAGACGATGGATTTCGGCTCGGGCGGCAATCAGGACAAGAAAGCCTGGAAGGACATCTGGGGCGCCGGACAGGGCGTCGGCGCGGTTGAGAAAGTCGAGAGCGTCGCGGACCGGGTGGACCGGCTGGAAGCCGAGTACCGGGCGGCGAAGGAGAGTCTGCTCGCGCGGATGGCGTAGTTTGTCAGACTCACCCTCTCTGTTGACTCTGATCGCCTAGAAAGCCCGTTCCAGCTTGCCCAGCAAACTCCGGGCGGGGCTGGCCGGCGGTTCCGCGGGCGGGGCGAGCAGATCGCGCTCAAGCCGGCTGACACGTTTGTAGAGGTCCTCGCTCGCCGTAATCAACTTGCGGGCGCCGTCCGGCAGCTGCCCGACGACTTCCTCGTCGCTCCTCCCGGTCAAACCGAGGCGGCGGTCGGGATGGCTGGCCATCTCGGCATCGATCTCGCCCCGGGATTCTCCCCGCCAGGTGAGCAGCCAGGCGATGACATGCATGAGCCGCGTCGTAACCTTGAGCGACTCCACCGCATAACCAACCCGCAACGAGGGCGAGAGCCGGTCGCGCGCATCAACGCCGTGATCCTCGAAATAGGCGCGGGCCTCGTCGGCCAGCACCATCGCCTCGACATAAAGCGAGTCCACGAGCTTTCGGGTAAGCTGGGTTTGGGCGATTGCGTTCGACATGAACGCGCCTCTTGCCACAGGCTGTCCGCACACTCCAAGCGCAAACAGGGTGAGAATGTCTGGTTAACCGATATTGTCCCGAAGCGGGGCGGCGCTGCCCCCTTGAAAACGATCGGCGAAAACCCATTTTATGGATGTCGGAACCGTCGCCAAATTCGGGGCGGGGAAGACAGGCTGCACGGACGATCCGTGGGCCCGAACACTCTTGAAATCGCTTTGAAAGGATTTTTGGACATGCGTAGTTTTGATTTTACCCCCCTCCTCCGCTCTTCGGTCGGATTCGAAAATCTGAACCGTCTCGTCGACGCGGCAACGCGCGGCGAAGGCAATGCCTATCCGCCTTATAATATCGAAAAGCTGGGCGACGACGCCTATCAGATTTCGATGGCGGTCGCCGGATTTGCCGAAGAAGAGCTCGATGTGACCGTGCACGAAAATGTGCTGATCGTTACCGGCCGGGTCGCCGAACGCGAAGAAGACGCCTCGCGCGAATTCCTCCATCGCGGAATCGGTACGCGCGCCTTCGAGCGCCGCTTCGAACTGGCCGACACAATCAAGGTCACCGGCGCGGGATACGCCAATGGCCTGCTCAATATCGAGCTGACCCGCGAAATCCCCGAAGAGAAGAAGCCGCGCAAGATCGCCATCGGAAGCAACCCCGCTCCCAAGGCAATCGATGCGCATAATGACGATGACCGCGAAGCCGCCTAAGCGGCAAGGCGCTCTGTCTGTCATTACCTTTTGAAAGAGGGTCGGCCTGGCTATCCGGGCCGGCTCTTTTTATTGCGTCCGCCGGATCCGGGTCAGGCGATGATATCCGGCAGCAGCCGGTCTTCGATTTCCGAGATTTCATCCCTGAGGCGCAACTTGCGTTTCTTGAGGCGGGCCAGTTGCAATTGGTCCTTACCCGGCGCTTCAAGCAGCATTTCTATGGCATCGTCGAGGTCCCGATGCTCCGATTTCAAGGTTGCCAGTTTCACCCGTAAGATCGCGTCTTCCATGACAACAGGCGATGTCATCAACGCCCCATGGTTGCAAGACCACGGCCCGTCGCACGCAACAAAATAAGGGCAGACAAAGCCATGCGAAATGGGTTAGCTTCCGTTCCCCAAGCATAAGGAGACAGTGATGGATAACGCTCATGAATCCGCCCTTGAAGCCAAGCATGCAGGCCTGGACGCCAAGATAGAGATGGAATTGCAGCGCCCCTCACCCGATCAAATCAAGCTCGCGGAACTCAAGAAGCAAAAACTCAGAATCAAGGAGCAACTGGTTACCCACTAGACGGGGTAAGCTGCGTCGCGTTGTAAGGGGCCCTATTCGTCCCGGGTCGTGCGCTCGTTGCGCTCGTGCCGCTCCTGGGCCTCGACCGTCATCGTCGCGATCGGCCGCGCATCGAGGCGCGCCAACGAAATCGGCTCGCCGGTAACCAGACAATAGCCGAATTCGCCCTTTTCGAGGCGATCCAGCGCCGCATCGATTTTCGCGATAAGTTTGCGCTGACGGTCGCGGCGGCGCAATTCGATGGACCAGTCCGTTTCGCTCGAAGCACGGTCAGTGGCATCCGGTTCCCTTATCGGGCCTTCGCGCAATTGCTCACGCGTACCATCCACGTCGCGAACGATTCCGGCTTTCCATTCGGTCAGTTTCTGGAAGAAATATTCCTGGTGCGCCTTGCCCATAAAGGGGGCGTCATAGTCCAGAACCGCGTCGGTTTTCGGCGGTTTGCTCGGATCGCCAGCGACGCTCTTTTTGGATGGTTGCACCGCAGTTGCCATTATTTTGTTCCCTCAGCGCTAAACCGAACAGACAGATCGCGACGCGAAACGCTCTGAGACTCAAGGATGAATCGGCGTTCTCCCATGGCGCGGGCCTATACGCATCCCATGCGCGTCGCACAAGCAACGAATCGTCGAAACCGCATTCCGGCGCAAATGGAGAGGCGGATCCAAGGGGCCGGCAGCCCCGGGAGTTCCTTGTTCGGACATGCGAAACTGCCCCTCAATGGGACATTAACTATCAATATTGAAAAGGGTTACCGGCAAATCTCTGATTAACCGTCGAATTCATGGTTAACGATATTGCGATTAATCTTCTCTTGCTGCCTTGTGCCAATGCCGAGCACCGGGTTTTGCACGCTATCGCTGCAATCGTTCGATGCTCAGAACTATTAGGAAGAGAAAGCCCATGTC
>JBPOET010000025.1:0-11280 GCA_051251675.1 Parasphingopyxis sp.
ACGGATTGCTGGGCGAGGGTTTCCGCCGCTTCGATATGCGGGTGCCCGATCGCTTCGTCGTGCGCGTGGCGCGCGAGGCCGAAGCTGCGCCGGCGCAATCCGATGACAATGCGGATTCCGATACGATCTGAACAGGGGGAACGGGGACTATGGCACAGGGCCGCAACGACAATCTGATCACCGTGCTCGATATCGGGTCTTCGAAGATCTGCGCGATGATCGTCCGCAATCCCGAAGGCAGCGATTTGCAGGTGCTGGGCACCGGTCAGCGCGAAAGCCGGGGGATTCGCCGCGGCTATATTGCCGATATGGAACAGACCGAGGCGGCGATCCGCGCGGCGGTCGAGCAGGCGGAGCGTATCGCCGGGATCAATATCGACAGCGCCTGGGTCGGCTTTTCGGCCGGCGGCCTGGTCAGCAAGGTTACCACGATCGAGGCCGATCTCGGGGGCTACCGGATCGAGGACGCGCATATCCGCGACCTGCATATAGCCGGGCTCAACGCGATCGACCCCGAAGACATGGAAATCCTCCATGCCCATCCGACCCTGTATACCCTGGACGGGCTCGAGGGCGTCAAGAATCCGCTCGGTCTCCATGCCGATCAGCTGGGCGTGGACATCCATGCCGTGCTGACCGAGCGCTCGCCGATGCGCAATCTCGATCATTGCGTGCGCAGTGCCTATCTCGGCGTTGAGGGCATCGTCGCTTCGCCGGTCGCCACCGGCTATGCCTGTCTCAGCGAAGAAGAGCGCGAGCTTGGCGTGGCGCTCGTCGAACTTGGCGCCGGCGTTACCAATGTTTCGCTTTTCGCGGGCGGGATGCTGGTGGGACTAACCTCCATCCCGATAGGTGCTGCCGACATCACCGATGCCGTCGCAACCCAGTTTGCTATGCCGCGCGCCCAGGCGGAGCGGATCAAATGTTTCCACGGTTCCGCCACAACCAGCCCGCGCGACAATCATGACATGATCGACATCACCGGCAATTCCGACGAAGAAAGCAGCGATACGCCGCGCATTACCCGCGCCCAGCTCATCGCCGTCATCCGTGAACGGCTCGAAGATCTGATGGCGGATGTCGGCAAGGCGCTGGACGCGATGGGCTTTGCCGGTCCGGTTGGCCGGCAGGTGGTGCTGACCGGAGGCGGCGCCGAGCTGAAAGGCATAGCAGATTTTGCGCAAGGGGCGCTTGGACGGACCGTGCGGACAGGCCGGCCGATCGCGCTCGCCGGGTTGCCGGAAGCGCATTCGGGACCGGCTTTTGCGACGCTGGCCGGGCTTGCCAGGTTCGCCGCCGAGGGGCCGGTGGATCTGCGGGTCATGCAGGATCAGGCGCAGCTTGTGCACCGAACGGCGAAAAGCGGACTGTGGAGCCGATTCATGACTGCGTTCAAGAGTGAATATTGAGCGATAAAGTGAGCTTTATCCACGAGTCGCACCATTTTTCGCTGGCTTCGCCGAGTCATTATGTTGTAGTAAAGGTTAACACTCTGATCAGGATGCGAAATCGCAAGGGGGAGACCACGTCATGAGCATCGAATTCACCCGTACTGAAGTCAGCGAACTACGTCCCAAAATCACCGTGATCGGTGTCGGCGGCGCTGGTGGGAATGCGATCGCCAACATGATCGATGCGGACGTGCAGGGCGTCGATTTCATCGTTGCCAATACCGACGCCCAGGCGCTCAACCACAGCGATGCGGAAACGCGCATTCAGCTCGGTCCGAAGATTACCGAGGGGCTCGGCGCCGGATCGCGTCCGGAAATCGGCCGCGCCGCGGCCGAGGAAACGCTCGCCTCGATAGACGATGCGCTCGATGGCTCGCACATGTGCTTCATCGCTGCCGGCATGGGCGGCGGCACAGGTACGGGCGCTGCTCCGGTTATTGCCGAAGCGGCCCGCAAAAAGGGCATTCTCACAGTCGGCGTCGTTACCAAGCCGTTCAGCTTTGAAGGCTCACGTCGCTCCAAATCGGCCGATTCCGGCATCGAAGAACTGCAAAAGCATGTCGACACCCTGATCGTAATCCCCAACCAGAACCTGTTCCTGATCGCCAACCCGGACACGACCTTCAAGGACGCGTTCAAAATGGCCGACGAGGTTCTCCAGCAGGGTGTGCGCGGGATCACCGATCTGATGGTCATGCCCGGCCTGATCAATCTCGACTTTGCCGACGTTCGCTCCGTGATGGAAGAAATGGGCAAGGCGATGATGGGTACCGGCGAAGCCGAGGGCGATAACCGCGCCCGCGAAGCGGCCGAAAAAGCAATCGCCAACCCGCTGCTCGACGGTGTTTCGATGCAAGGTGCGAAAGGCGTTATCATCTCGATCACCGGCGGCGAGGATATGCGCCTGATGGAAGTTGACGAAGCGGCCAACCACATCAAGGAACTGGTCGATCCCGATGCGAACATTATCTGGGGTTCGGCATTCAATGACGATCTGGAAGGCAAGCTGCGGGTTTCGGTCGTCGCGACCGGTATCGAGGCCGAAGCCGGTGGCGAAGCCAAACCGTTGCCTGCGAAGGTATTCACCTTCCCGTCGGCACGCGACAAGGCAGAGGAAGTCCTGCCCGAAGTCGCAGAGCAGGCCGAAGAGGTGGTTGAAGAGATGACGCCGCTCGCAAAGGATGAGCCGGAGATCGCCGAGCCGGCCCAGCCGGAAATCGAAGAAATCGCGGCCGAAGACGATCGGGCGGAGGT
Source organism: Parasphingopyxis sp. (assembly GCA_051251675.1). Taxonomy (GTDB): domain Bacteria; phylum Pseudomonadota; class Alphaproteobacteria; order Sphingomonadales; family Sphingomonadaceae; genus Parasphingopyxis. Next base: position 2,706 of record JBPOET010000025.1, read on the forward strand.
TGAGGCTGTTGCCGAAGAGATCGCTCCGGAGACACAGGCCGAGCCGGCGACGCTGGTGTTCGACGATACGGCACCGATGGTATCCGAACGGACGCCAGTGCGCACAAGGCCTACCTTCACGGTTCGCGCCGCCGGCGAAGAACCGCGCGAGATGTCGACGGATGCTCCCGCGGCGGGCAAAGCGGACGATGACGAGCTTTTGCTCGATGCAGGCAATATCGTCTCCTCGTCGGATGCGCCCGAGAAGGATACGGCGCCCGCTGCCAGCAAATGGATCTCCGAGGAGGGCGCTGCGAAAGAGGCTCCTGCGGCCAAGCCGGCGCGTTCGGGCGGAACGTTGTTCGAGCGGATGTCAAACATCGCGCGCGGCGCGGCCAAGGTGGATGGTGGAGAAAAGAAAGCGGCGTCTGGCGGTGATCGCGATTCGCTCGACATTCCGCAGTTTCTGAACCGCCAGAACAACCAGTAACGGATAATTCCGGCATCCTCCGGGCACTTTGGCGTCGGGGAATGCCGGTCTTTTCCTCTTCGCCGTCAAAGGGCAACGCTTTGTCGCGGAACGGTGCAGTCAAGGCCGTGCGTTCGGAAAACACGCCGTCTATGATCGACGGGTGATGGTTCACCGAAATTCCGTATCGAAGCCGCGTAGCGCCCGGCGTGCCCGCACCCTGTGTCTGCTCGCCCTGCTGGCGGGTACCGCGTTGCCCGCTCAGGCTCAGCAGAGCGACGCTTTTCCGTTCATGAATCGCGCGACCGACGGGCAGAGCCCGGCGCAGAATCTGGGTCGCTATCTGACGATGCTGGCGGATAATCCCAACAACGCCCAGGCGCTTATCGGTGCGGGCCGCGCGGCGCTCGACATTGGAGATGCGGATGCCGCGCTCGGCCTGTTCGTTCGCGCCAACGACCTGAGCCCGCGAAATGGTCAGGTGAAAGCCGGCCTTGGCGGAGCTCTGGTTCGCCTTGAAAGGCCATTGGCGGCGATGCAGCAGTTTCGCGAGGCCGAGCGGCTGGGCGTCAGCCTTTCGGAATATGCCGCAGATCGCGGGTTCGCCTATGATCTGCTCGGCCAGCCGGAACTGGCCCAAGCCGATTACAGGGTCGCCATCGCCCAACGGTCGACACCGGAGCTTCTGAAGCGCCTGGCAATCAGCCAAGCGATCTCGGGTGACCGGAACGCGGCGCTCCAGACGCTTGACCCCCTGCTGCGTGCGCAGGACATGACGGCCTGGCGAACCCGCGCCTTTATTATCGGACTGACAGGCGACGATGTTCGCGATGCGGTCGAGGCCGCGGCCATCGCCATGCCGCGTCGTGAATTGGAAATCCTGACGCCCTATCTCGGCCGATTGTCCAGCCTGAGCAATGCCGGCAAGGCGCAGGCGGTCCATTTCGGAAATTTCCCGGCAAGTGGCGACGGGCCGCGCTACGCGTTGAGCGATTTTCCGGAACTAGCAGCCGCCGGCACACCGGGCGCCGGTCTGGTGCCGCAGGGAGCGGCGCTGGGCGCGCGCTCGCCAGCCGAAATTCGTCGGGAGACGGCGCGCGAACAACGGCGCCGCGAACGACGCGAAGCTGTGGCCCGCAGGCTGGCTGCACGCGAAACCCAGTCCCGCCGCCGTCCAGGCCGCAACCGGACACCGGTCGAAGTAGCGCAAGCGGCTCCGCCCCCGCCGCCTCCTCCTGCGCCTCCTCCTCCTCCTCCTCCCCCGCCGTCGGTCGCCGTGGAGCGGACAGAATCCGAGACGCCGGAAACGCAGGGGCCTCGACCCGGCTTCTCACAGCCCTCGGATCCCGTGCAGGCGACAGCGGGAGCAGCCGGCGAGACAGGCAATGTGCCCGTAACGCCGAGCAGTTTTTCGCTCGCCGATCTCGAGGCTGACCTGCGTCGCAGGGCGCAGCGCGAGCAGGTTGAAGAGACGCAACAGGCTCAGGGCCCCGCTCCAGAATCGCTCTTGCCGGCGGCGCTCGCTGCGATAACGCCCGGACCGCCACCGCCACCGCCACCGCCACCGCCACCGCCACCGCCACCGCCACCGCCACCGCCGTCTCCTGTTCCCGTCCAGGCCGAGACGCCCGCTGAACCGGCTGCCTCTGCTGCGCAGGCCGAACCTGCGCGCAACTGGGTGCAACTTGCGACTGGGCCGACGGAGGAGGGGATGCGGTTCACCTATCGGCGCTATGCGCGGGCCAATGCGATTTTTGCCGGACAGGAGGGCTGGACAACGCCGCTCGGCCAGACCAACCGGCTGCTGGTCGGTCCGTTCGCGAGCGGCGCGGCTGCGCAGGAATTCATCAACACGCTGGCCGAGGTCGGGATCGAGGCGCTTCGTTGGCGCAGTCCGGAAGGGCAGGCGATTACGCGTCTCTACAGGGAGGGCCTTTCCCCCCAGCCAACCGAAGCTGCCATGGCGGCCGGATCGACAATGTCCGCTCCGGCTGCGGAGGCTCCACCAGCCGCGCCTTCGCATCCGGCGCGTCACTGGGCGCAGGTCGCCATCGGCCAGCAGGTCGACGCGTTGCGCTTCACCTATAGGCAATTCTCGCGCCGCGCGCCGCAGGCGTTCGAAGGCAAGACCGGCTGGTATACGCCGCTCAACGCAACCAATCGCCTGCTGGTCGGTCCGTTCGAAAGCCGCGCGGACGCGCAGGCTTTCCTCAATGCGGCGTCGGAAGAGGGCGATATCCAGGGTCTGACCTTCCGCAGCGCCGAAGGGCAAGAGATAGAACGTCTCAACCCCCGATGACGACGCTCGCGCTTTTCGCATCCGATCCCGTCCATTCGCGCGGCCGTCTGCATGACGAAGGACGGGATGCGCTGCCTGTCGAGGTCAGGGGGCCGCGCGATGCTTTTCAGCGCGACCGCGACAGGATTATCCATTCGGTCGCGTTTCGCCGCCTGCGCGGAAAAACGCAGGTATTTGTCGCGCCCGATGGCGATCATTTTCGCGTTCGCCTTACGCACAGCCTGGAAGTTGCGCAGATAGGCCGCACGATCGCGCGTGCGCTCGGGCTCAACGAGGATCTTACCGAAGCCCTGTGCCTGGCGCACGATATCGGCCATCCGCCGTTCGGCCATGCAGGGGAAGATGCGCTGCAGGCCGCGCTCGCCGATGCAGGCGGGTTCGATCACAATGCGCAGACATTGCGCATGCTGACCCGGCTCGAACATCGTTATCCCCTTTTCGCCGGACTGAATCTGAGCTGGGAGACTCTGGAGGGCCTGGCCAAGCATAACGGCCCGGTCGTAGCCCCACCCTGGGCCCTGCGGGATGTCGACGATGATTTTCCTCTCGAATTGGGCAGCTACGCCAGCCTGGAAGCGCAGGTCGCGGCGCTTGCCGACGATATTGCCTATGACAACCACGACATCGATGACGGTCTGCGCGCCGGGCTTTTCGGGGCCGATGCCCTGATGGAGATTCCCGGCATAGCGGAGATATGGACGCGCGCCGCTACGCGGTTTCCCGATGCCGGGCCCGATCTGCTCGCGTCCGAAGTGATCCGCGAGCAGATCGGCCTGATGGTCAACGACCTGATCGAAGAGACGGGGCGCGCGGTTGCCGAAGCCGGCGTCCGGAGTGTCGGGGATGTCCGCGGGGCGGGGCGGCCTTTGGCGGGTTTTTCGCCCGAAATCGCCGCGCATGAGCGATCTCTCAAGGCCTTTCTCTATGCCCATATGTATGAGCACCCGAAGCAGGTCGAGGTGGCCGATGCGGTGCGCGATGTCGTCGCGGGGCTATATGCCGCCTATCGCGATGAACCGTCGCTGATGCCGGAAAGCTGGTGCCGCTCCCTGCCGGACGACGAGCCGCACCGGGCGCGCCATATTGCTGATTTCATTGCGGGAATGACGGACAGCTATGCGATTCACTGTTACCGGGAGACGGTCGGCCCCGTCGCGCTGCCCGAGGGTTTTTAGGGGCGTCGACAATAGCCCCGGCGACGGTTGCTTCGGCCACGCCCCAAGCATATCGTACCGCCGATATTCCATTCGACCGAAAGATGAGGTGAAATCATGGCCAGCGACACATTGCATGCCCCGCGCGAGAAACTCTCCAAGGAAACCCTGGCCATGCATCACGCGATCGTGTCGCTGATGGAGGAGCTGGAAGCCGCCGACTGGTACAAGCAGCGGGCCGACGATTGCGAAGATGCGGCGCTCAAGGGCATTCTCATGCACAATATGCGCGAAGAGATAGAGCATGCCGCGATGATCATCGAATGGCTCCGCCGCAACAGCGACGATTTCGCCAAGGAGCTGAAAGAGTATCTGTTCACCGAGGGCGATATCGCGGCCCTGGAAGAGGTCGCCACAAGCTAGCGACGACCCGTGCGTCGATCGGGCGCGCGCGGACCCGGGACGGGGCTTGTCCTTCGTGCTTCAAATGCCCGCCGATATCGCCTATCCGCCCGGTCTTGGTTTGATAATCGGATGGTAACGTGACCCTCTACACCCAGTTTGCCGAGCATATCGGCGCAATTCTCGATCGGCTCGAGGCTGCGGGCGACATCCCCGCCGGGATCGACCGCAAGAATGTGGCTGTCGAGCCGCCGCGCGATCCTTCGCATGGCGATCTGGCGACCAACGCGGCCATGGTGCTGGCCAAAGCGGCAGGCAAAAACCCGCGCGAACTGGCCGCTCTGATCGCGCCGAAGCTTGCGCGGCTGGACGGTGTGTCCGGCGCCGAGATTGCCGGGCCCGGGTTCATAAACATCCGGCTGGACGAAGACGCCTGGCGCGACGAGCTGCGCTCGATTACGGCCGAAGGCGGGGATTACGGCAAATCGGCGATCGGCGCGGGCAAGACGGTCAATATCGAATATGTCTCCGCCAATCCGACGGGCCCCCTGCATATGGGCCATTGCCGGGGTGCGGTGGTCGGCGACGCGCTGGCCAATCTTCTCGAATATGCGGGCCATAAGGTGATCCGCGAATATTATGTCAACGATGCCGGCGGGCAGGTCGATACGCTCGCGCGCTCCGCGCATATCCGGTACCGCGAAGCGCTCGGCGAGGATGTCGGCGAAATACCCGAGGGCCTGTATCCTGGCGACTATCTGAAGCCGGTTGGCGCGGCGCTGGCAGCCGAATTCGGCGATTCCTATGCGCGAGCTGAAGAGGGCGACTGGCTGGCGCTGTTCCGGGAACGTGCGGTGGCTGCCATGCTGGACCTGATCCGCTCGGATCTCGCGCTGCTCGGTATTCGCCATGATATTTTCGCTTCGGAAGCCGATGTGCAGGCAGCGGGCAAGCCGCAGGCCGCCGAGGCGGAACTTCGCGCGCGCGGCCTTGTCTATGACGGCGAACTCGAGATGCCCAAGGGCAAGACGCCGGACGACTGGGAACCGGTCGAGCTGCCGCTGTTCAGATCCACCGAATTCGGCGACGATCAGGATCGGCCGATCCGGAAATCGGATGGGTCATGGACCTATTTCGGCAATGATCTCGCCTATCATTTCCAGAAGAGCCAGACGGCGGATGTGTTGATCGATATCTGGGGTGCCGATCATTCGGGAACGGTGAAGCGGATAAAGGCGGCCGTCGAGGCGCTGACGGGCGGCAAGACGGAGTTCGATGTCAAGCTCGTCCAGATGGTCGGGCTGCTCCGCGATGGCGAGCCGGTAAAAATGTCCAAACGCTCGGGCAGCTTCGTGACCCTTGCCGATGTCGTCGAAGAAGTCGGCAAGGATGTCGTGCGCTTCACCATGCTGACCCGCAAGGCCGATGCGCAGATGGATTTCGATTTTGCCAAGGTGGTGGAGGCATCGAAGGACAATCCGGTATTTTACGTGCAATATGCCCATGCGCGGATACGGTCCGTGCACCGCAAGGCCGAGGCCGAGGGGATCGATATCGCCGGCGAGGCCGATCTTGGCCTGCTCGATGGAGAGGAACTGGCTTTGGTGAAGCGCGCCGCGCAATTCCCGCGTATCGTGGAGGCCGCGGCAGGGGCTTATGAACCGCACCGGATAGCCTTTTACCTGTTCGACCTCGCCGCCGAATTCCATGCGCTCTGGAACCGTGGAAACGATCATGCGGGCAAGCGCCTATTGGTGGTTAACGATCCCGGTTTGACGCGTGCACGTCTGGCCTTGGCGGCCGGAATCGGGCAAATCATACGCAACGGTCTTGCAATCATGGGGGTTGAGGCCGTCGAGGAGATGGAGTGATGGGTAACGAGGACGCGCTGGATGCAAGCGATGAAGATCGCCTGCCTTGGCTCGAGGCTGTCGAGGAGGATGAGGATGAGGGCGTTGGCCTTCTGACGCTGATCGGCGGCATCCTTGCCGTTCTTGTGGTCATTGCCCTGATAATCGGCGGCATTCTGTGGTTGCGCGGCCAGGATGGCGCTGCGCCCGATGGCGCGGAACTGATCGCGGCGCCCGAAGAGGATTACCGCGTCCGGCCCAGCGAGGCCGGCGGCATGGAAGTGGAAGGCGAAGGCGACGCCGCCTTTGCCGCCAGTGAGGGCGGGAGTCCCGAAGGCCGGATCGACCGGAGCGCAACGCCTGAAGAACCGGTCACCGGAACCCGGGTCGCGGCGACGGCGGGAGAAAACTCCGGCAATGGCGCGGACGGCCAGCCAACCGGTGCGGCAAGTGCGCGAATCCCGGCGAGCAACCGGCGGCTTGCCGAGTCTGCGCCGCGAACGTCCGGCGACAATGCAGCAGCCTCTACGGGTGGCGCTACGGCGGCCAGCGGCCGACTTATCCAGCTGGGTGCATTTTCCAGCGAGGCTGCTGCCAACAGGGCGTGGACGCAAATGGTATCGCAGAACAGAGCGCTGAGTTCATTGACGAAATCGGTCACGCCGGTTCAGGCGGGAGGGCGGACGCTTTATCGTCTTCGTGCCGCCGCAAGCACCCGTGATGCGGCCCGATCGCTTTGCAGCAGCTTGCGGAATGCCGGGCAAGCGTGCAGCGTGGTGGTCAATTGATTTGGGGCCGTTTGGCCGTGAACAAGACCGTCAACTAAGAGAGCCGAATGAAGCCCGTAGTCTTTGGCATTGCCGCGGAAACGCTGAATGACGAAGAACGCGCGCTGTTTCGTGACTGCGATCCGGCGGGCTATATCCTGTTCGCCCGCAACATTGTGGACCGCGACCAACTCCGCGCGCTGACCGACGATCTTCGGGAGGTGTCGGGCCGCGAAAATGTGCCGATCCTGATCGATCAGGAGGGCGGCCGGGTGACACGGATGAAACCGCCGGTCTGGCCCGAATTTCCGCCTTGGGCGAAGTTCGACGCGTTATACGACAAAGCCCCCATCTCGGCGATTGAAGCGGCACGCAGCAACGCGCACGCGATCGGGCTTACATTGGCCGAATGCGGGATTACCGTGGATTGCCTGCCACTTCTCGATGTGCGCCAGCCCGGTGCGCATGATGTGATCGGCGATCGCGCACTGGGGTTCGAACCGCTACGCGTCGCTGCGCTTGGCCGTGCCGTGCTCGACGGGCTCGGCGATGCGGGGGTGGCGGGCGTCGTCAAACATATTCCGGGTCATGGCCGTGCGCTGGTCGATACGCATAAGGCTTTGCCGCGCGTGACGGCATCCGCAGAAGAGCTGGCCACCGATATCGCACCGTTCAAAGCTCTGGCAAATGCGCCGATGGCGATGACCGCGCATATCGTTTTCGAAGCCTGGGACAGCGATCGCTGCGCAACGCTCTCGCCGACGATCATCAACACCATCATTCGCGGCGAGATCGGTTTCGACGGGCTGCTTTTTTCGGACGATCTCGACATGCAGGCGCTTGAGGGAGACCCAGCACATCGCGCGGTCGCGGTCGTCGAGGCGGGCTGCGATATCGCGCTCAATTGCTGGGCGCGGATGGACGAGATGAAAGCGACTGTCGCCCTGCTCGACGATATCTCGGCCGCGTCGCGCACCCGCCTCGACCGCGCGATGGAAAGTATCGGGCCTGCCAGTAATGCAGACGCGCTCGACGCGCTGCTCGACAAACGCGATAGCCTGTTGGCCTTGGCATGAGCGAAGCGGGCGACGATAATTTTGACGATGCGCCGGAAATCGCGGCGGCGGAACGATTGACGCTCGATCTGGACGGTTGGGAGGGGCCGCTCGACCTTTTGCTCAGCCTTGCGCGTACCCAGAAGGTCGATCTCAGGGAAATCTCGATACTCGAGCTGGTCGAACAGTATCTGGCCTTTATTACCGATGCCAAGGCGCTGAAGCTGGAGATCGCGGCCGACTATCTCGTGATGGCGGCCTGGCTCGCCTATCTCAAATCCTGCCTGCTGCTGCCCAAGGACGAGCAGGAGGACCCCAGCCCGGAAGAGCTGGCGCTCCGGCTCCAGCTGCGGTTGCAGCGCCTCAACGCGATGCGCGAGGCGGGGGCGCGGCTGATGGCACGCGACAGGATCGGACGCGACGTTTTCCTCCGCGGCGCGCCCGAAGGTATTCATGTGGTCCGGAAAAGCCGCTGGCAGGCCGAGCTATATGACCTGATCGCGGCCTATGGCCAGTTGCGGGCGCGCACCGAACCGGCCGTCCATATCGTTGCGCATCGCCCGGTGATGACGCTCGAAGCGGCGCTGGAGCGGCTTGAAC
>JBPOET010000250.1:0-3761 GCA_051251675.1 Parasphingopyxis sp.
GGAACGCAGCCGCGGATAACGCAGGTGCCGCCCACCTTATGCTCTTCGGCAATCGCCACCTTCGCGCCAAAGGCGGAGGAGACGCGGGCCGCGCGGACGCCGCCGGAACCGGCGCCGATTACAAAAAGGTCATAGTCAAAATCAGCCATCGGAAATTCCTGTTGTCTTTATGGTGCGTGGGTATGCCAAGAGTTCGAACTGGGGCGGCGATCGGTTACGCGCAAGTCGAGTTTTGCCAATCAGAGTAATCGTCTTTGCATCTTGCGCCTCATAACGCCCGGTCAATCAGCGCTCTGGTCGAAGGATCCAGCTCCAGCGAATCCTCATCCCCGGCGATGGCCCGTGCGATATCCTTGCCAAGCTCAACGCCGAACTGGTCGAAGGGGTTTATTCCGAGCAACGCTGCAATGACGAAGGTGCGATGCTCGTAAAACGCCAGCAGCGCGCCGAGGCTTGCCGGATCGAGCCGCTCGAGCAGGATCGTGCTGGACGGCCGGTTTCCAGGGAAATGCCGGGCCGGATCGTCCGATGCACGCCCGGTCATGAGCGCTGAGCCCTGCGCGAAACAGTTGACCAGCAATTGCTCGTGATGCGAAGGATCGCGATGGTCATGCGCTTCCGCCACGGCCACGAATTCTACCGGCACGACATGCGTTCCCTGATGCAGGAGCTGGAACACGGCATGCTGCGCATCGGTGCCCACACCGCCCCAGACGATCGGCGATGAGGCCCGGTCCAGAGGCTGGCCGTCGGCGGTGGCCGCCTTGCCGTTCGATTCCATTTCGAGCTGCTGGAGATAGGAGGGAAGCAACCGTAGCCGCTCGTCATAGGCAAATATCGCGCGGGTTTCCGCGCTCTGCGTCTGGGCGTAGTAGAGATCGGCGAAAGCGGCGAGCACGGGCGCATTACGGCTCCACTCGGTAAACCGGAAATGCCGGTCCATCGCCGCGGCACCTTCAAGCATCTGCTCGAACGCTTCCCAGCCCAGCGCAAGCGCGATGGGAAAGCCGATCGAAGACCAGAGCGAATAGCGGCCGCCTACGGTATCCGGGAAAGGCAGCACCCGCGTCTGGTCTATCCCGAATTCCACGGCTGCATCCGGCTGCGCGGTCAGCGCGACCATCTGGCCGAACGGATCGACGATCCCGGCGTTGCGCATCCATTGCAGGGTGCTTTCAGCGTTGAGCATGGTTTCGGCCGTGGTGAAGCTTTTCGAGGCGATGACGACCAGCGTATATTCCGGATCGAACAGCGTGAACGGGCCTTCCAACGCTGCGCCATCGACATTTGAAACCACGGCGACATCATAGGGTGGATCTTCCCGTCCCAACGCGTCGATCACGAAATCCGGGCCCAGCGCAGACCCGCCGATGCCCAGATGCAGGATGTGCCGGATCTCGCCGAGCGCGCCGGCCTCGATCGCATCGATAAGCGCACGCATCCGCATGTGCAGCGTCCTGGCGAGGGCCACGCTGTCCGGTGCGCCCTGCCCGCGCTGCGCCATATGTTCGGCCGCCCGCCCCTCGCTGATATTCACAGGTTCTCCGGCAAACAGAGCGTCGCGCTTTTCCGCCAGGCCCTGCTTCCCGGCCAGTTCCTCGAAAGCCTCCACCAGCGCTGCATCCAGATGCGTCTTGGAAAAATCGAAGTACAGCCCCGCTTCCTCTACCGTCAGCCTGTCGAGACGGTCGGGATCGGTGTCGAAAAGTGCGGTCAGACGTTCCGGCTCGCTGCCGGTAATCGCCTGCCAATAATGTTCGCTATCAGACATATTGCCCTTCTGACGTGCAGACGGCGTGGCCGCAAGCGCCCCGGGCCTACCCTTCGGGCAGCGAAAGCGAAAGACGCGCCCGCAAGCCCCCATCGGGCAGATTTTCAAGCGTCAGTTCGCCGCCATGTTCGCGGACGATGGCGCGGGCAAGCGCGAGGCCGAGGCCCGAACCGCCCTGCTCGCGATTGCGCGATTCATCGAGCCGGGCGAAAGGCTCGAACACCGTTTCCAGCGCTGCGGGATCGATGCCGGGGCCGTTATCGTCGATCTCCACGACGGCCTGTTGGCCCGCCTTCCGGACGCGGACCGAGGCCGTCTCGCCATAGCGCAGGGCATTGTCGATCAGATTGCGGATCGCGCGTTTGAGAAGGTTGGACCGCCCGTTGACGATCAATCGCGCGCTGTCCTCGAATTCCACCGCCGCGCCGATGACGCGAAAATCCTCGATCGCGCTGTCAACCAGCGCGGTCAGGTCCAGCTTTTCGGACTGTGCGTTGGGCCGCCCCAGACGGGCAAGCGAGAGGATATCGTCGAGCGTCTCGGTCATGCCGGAGATCGTTTCGACCATTCGTGCCCGTTCGGCCTCGTCGGGAACATTTTCGGCGTGGATGCGCAGGGCGGCAAGCGGCGTGCGCAGATCATGCCCTATCGCCCCCAGCATATGGTCCTTCTCGCCCAACATCCGGGCAATCCGCACGCGCATTGCGTTAAACGCCGCGATAAGGCTCGCGACATCGCGCGGTCCTTCCACGGCTACCGGTTCATCGGCATCGGCGTCGGTGAAATCGACGACCGCGCTGGTCAGCGAGCGCAAGGGCCGCGAAACCCGGCGCACGAACAGGAACAGGACAAGCATCAGGACGCCGTAGAGGATCACCGTCTGCGCTACGATCGAGGCAAGCGCGCCTATGCCGCCGGGCCTCACCCGCATCCAACTGTTAAGCCATCTGCCATCTTCCAGCTGCACGGAAACGCGAAAAACCTGCGGTGGGCGGCGATTGTCGAAACGGCGTTCGACCATCGGGCGGCCACGGCCACGCGCACTTCTCAACTGGGCGATATCGGCCCGCCCGACCTCGACCCTTTGGACATATATTCCGCTTGTTTCCAAGATGGTTGCTAACCTTAGTTCATATTCGGCAACACGCGGAAAGCCATCCGCGCTGACGGCGCTTTGCGCGCCGACGCTCATCCGTCCGCCACCTCGTCGATGCCCGCGGCCATGGCGTGCGCGCAGCGGATCGCCTGCCGCCAGCCTTTCGGCCGCCATAATTGTCCGCTCAACCACCGGGCCGGCTGCCTCGGCGAAACGCAGCCGTTCGCCGGCCCTGACAAGCATCGCGAAATTGATCGCCTGCGCCGCAAACAGCGCCAGCGCGACCAGCAGCATCAATTGGCCGAACAGGCTTGTGGGCAGCAGCTTCTTCACAATCGGGTAACGTCGGTCGCGAGCGTATAGCCGCCGCCCCACACCGTCTTGATCAGAACCGGCGCTTTAGGATTCACCTCAATCTTGCGGCGCAAGCGACTGATCTGGTTGTCTATTGCCCGGTCGAACACCCCGGCTTCACGGCCCTGGGTTAAATCGAGCAACTGGTCTCGCGTCAGCACTTGCTGCGGATGGGTGACGAGCGCAAGCAGCAGCTGATACTCCCCCGTCGACAGGGCGACGGACACGCCGTCGCGATCGACAAGCGTACGCTCCCCGGCCTTGAGGACCCAGCCTCCGAAGCCGTAGCTTTGCTGGTCGGGCGCGCGCTGGCGCATGCCGCCATTGCCGGCGCGGCGCAGGATCACCTTGATCCGGGCCAGCAATTCGCGCGGCGAAAAGGGTTTTACGACATAATCGTCCGCGCCCATTTCCAGGCCAACGATCCGCTCGGTTTCTTCCGACTTTGCCGTCAGGAGGATCACCGGAATGTCGCTGGTCTCGCGGATATGGCGCGTCAGGCTGAGGCCGTCCTCGCCGGGCATCATGATGTCGCAGATC
>JBPOET010000251.1:0-3750 GCA_051251675.1 Parasphingopyxis sp.
GCGCAAAGCGGTGGCTTTCACGGTCGGCAATCGCGACAGCGCCGATTCCGAAATCTAGTCGCCGAGCAGTGCGGCAAAAGCACCGACGCCGGCAGCCTCGCCATCGGGATGATCCCACACGGCGCTGCTGACCGCGAGGAAATCCGCCCCGGCTTCAATAAGCGGCGCAGCATTGTCAGCAGTAATTCCGCCAATCGCTACACAGGGCAGTACGAACATGGTCGACCACCAGGTGAGAATCTCCGGCTCGGGCCGATGGACCGTTTCCTTGGTCCGCGTCTCGTAAAAGGCGCCGAAGGCGACATAGTCGGCGCCCGCCTCGCCGGCCTCCATCGCGAAATGGCGGCTGTCGTGACAGGTTGCGCCGATCTGAACATCCCTACCGAGCAGCGCCCTCGCCTCCTTGATGCTGCCATCCGACCGGCCGAGATGGACGCCGTCCGCACCCAGCTGCGCGGCGAGATCGGCGCGATCGTTGAGGATGAAGGCGCAGTCCCGCTCGGCGCAGACCGGCATGAGCCGCTCCGCCATTGCAACGATCGCCGCGTCGTCGGTGTCTTTCATACGAAGCTGGAACGCGGCCACCGGCCCGGCATCGAGCGCCCGGGCCAGGCGATCGGCAAAATCCGCACCGGGATTGGGAGGAGAGATCAGATAAAGTTGGCAATCGGTTGTCATGCGCTCCCCCTAGCCCCTCTGCGGTACAAAACGGAAGCGCCTTCTCCCGTTCATTGCGTGTGCAGACCGATCCGCGCAGGATATGCCCATGAAGCTGCTATCCTCCCTCGCCCTTCTCGCGGCCCTGGCAGGCTGCGCCACGATTCCGCAGGCTGCGCCCCGGCAAGACGGGATCGCCGGGCTCGGCGAATCAACCTATGTCGACGGTCCGCTGGTCACACCGCTTCGCCTGATCGAGGATAGCCGCTGCCCCATAAATGCGCGGTGCGTGTGGGCTGGACGGGTCGTCTTGCGCGTCCAGATAGCCGGGCATCGGACCATGGCGTTGACGCTCGGCGAACCTCAACAGGTGGCCGATGGCGCGCTGACCCTGGTTTCCGTTGCGCCGGACCGGATTGCCGGCGAAGGGCAGGATATCGCCCCTGCCAACTATCGGTTCACCTTCGCATTCGACGGCGGATACTGAACCGCCCCCTCGGATCAGATTTTAACGGTCGACGCCTGATGGATCTGGTCGATGGCCGAGCCCAGAGCGGCATCGAATGCGGCATCGTCCATATCGTGCCGCAGATCCTGCAACAGCGCGCGGGAGAAGCTGGCGATCATCCCGTGATTCCTGGCCAGTTCCGCACAGGCGTCGTCGCGCGAATAGCCGCCTGAAAGCGCGACAAGCCGGGCAACGCGCGGATGTGCGACGACATCGTCATACAGTCCAGCTTTGGCCGGGATCGAGAGCTTCAACATAACCTGCCGGTCTTCGGGCAACGCATCGAGCGCCTTGATCAGTTCGTCTTTGAGGATCGCATCCGCCTCGGCGCGTTCCGGGCTGGTCAGCGATACTTCCGGCTCGACAATCGGCATCAGACCGTGATCGATGATCTGGTTCGCAACCTTGAACTGCTGGGTCACATTGGCGGCGATCCCGGTCGGCGACGCCTTGTTGATGACCGAACGCATCTTGGTGCCGAAAATGCCCTTGGCGACCGCGCGTTCCAGCAGCGCATCGAGACCGGGCATCGGTTTCATCATCTGGACGCCATCGGCCTCTTCCTCCAGCCCCTTGTCCACCTTGAGAAACGGCACGACGCCGCGTTCCCAAAGCGCTGTGGGGACCGGTTTGCCGTCGGCCTCGCCATCCATGGTTTTTTCAAAAAGGATCGCGCCGATCACCTTGCCACTGGCGAAGGACGGTGCGGTGATGACCCGTTGGCGCATCTGGTGGATAAGCGCGAACATCTCGTCTTCATTTGCATAGGCGTCTTCATCGATGCCGAATCCCTTGAGCGCTTTGGGCGTCGATCCGCCGCTCTGGTCGAGCGCGGCGATAAAGCCGTCGCCCTGGGGGATCTTCTGCATCATTTCTGGATCTGACATCGGATTGGGTTGTCCTCTTGGTTCGCGCGAATCTCGGGCGTCTGATAGTAAAGGGCGCGGCCTTGGGCAACGGTGCACCTGTAACCGCCGTGCATAGCATTGCGAACCGGGGTCGAGGGAGGACATTTCATGTTGAACGAAATCCAGGAACAGCTCTGCAGCGACAACCGAACCGATTTCAGCGATCTCAAAGCGCTGATCCTAAACTGCACACTCAAGAAATCGCCGGAACCCTCCCACACCGATTCCCTGCTCGAAATGGTCGAAACGATTTTCGCCAAAAACGGAGTGCAGTGCGAGAATATCCGGCCCGCCGATTATGATATCGCCTTCGGCGTCTATCCCGACATGACCGAACATGGCTGGGAAACGGACGAATGGCCGACAATCTGGCCCAAAGTGGCCGAAGCCGATATCCTGATTATCGGCACGCCCATCTGGCTTGGCGAGAAATCATCGGTGGCGACGCAGCTGATCGAACGGCTCTATGCGCATTCCGGCGAGACCAACGACAAGGGCCAGTATTTCTATTACGGCAAGACTGGCGGCTGCATCGTCACCGGCAATGAGGATGGCATCAAGCATTGCGCGATGAGTATTCTCTATGCGCTCCAGCATATCGGCTACACGATCCCGCCCCAGGCCGATGCCGGCTGGATCGGCGAGGCAGGCCCAGGCGCCTCTTATGGCGACAAGCAGGAAGACGGGACGCGTGCGGGGATCGACAATGATTTCACCCGCCGCAACACGACTTTCGCAACCTGGAACCTGATGCACTATGCGCGCATGCTGAAAGATGCGGGCGGGATTCCAGCCCATGGCAACCAGCGCACGGCCTGGGATGCTGGATGCCGGTTCGATGCGCCCAATCCGGAGCATCGCTGACCGGCCGCGCGTTAACGCCGGATTTTGCGAATTATTCCGTTAAAGCGGAGCACCGGCTTGCCATCGGCAGTGGCGAGTCCTTCGACAAACAGGGTTTTTCCCCCCGCCCGCACCACCCGGCCGCGTGCTTCGACGAGCTGGCCGACACTGACGGGATCGAGAAAATCCCCGGTGAGGTTGAGGGTGACGCCATGGCCCCCGTCCATCGACGCATGCGCAATCGTGAAGATCGCGCTGTCGGCAAAGGTCATGAGGCAGCCGCCATGCATGAAGCCCGCGCCATTCATATGGCGCGGTTCTGCGCGAAAGGCGCAGACCGGCTCTCCATCCTCGTCGACACGCTCGTAAAACGGACCGCTTGTCTGTTCGAAAGAGTCGCCGCGCCAAGTCGACCAGCCAGCCCATTCGCCCTCTGTTATGGCGACCAGCCCGTTTGCCGGTCCTACGCCTTCATCTTCGCTCATGCGGACAGAGCGGCGACGCCCGGTAGCGTCTTGCCTTCCATCCATTCGAGAAAAGCCCCGCCCGCGGTCGATACGAACGTGAAATCGTCGGCGACACCCGCATGGTTGAGCGCGGCGACGGTGTCTCCGCCCCCGGCCACCGATACCAGCGAGCTTTCGCGGCTCAGCGCCGCGGCGGTTCTCGCAAGCGCCACGGTAGCGGCATCGAAGGGCGGCGTTTCGAAGGCACCGAGCGGGCCGTTCCAGACGAGCGTCCTGCAGGTCTTGAGCACATCGGCGAGCGCCTCGACGGCCGCCGGGCCGATATCGAGGATCATCTCGTCCGCCGCCACTTCATGAACATTCACCG
>JBPOET010000252.1:0-3736 GCA_051251675.1 Parasphingopyxis sp.
GCTCAGATGGCAGGTGAAGCAGGCCATCTCGTCGTCGCGGTGCGCGCGGTCTTCGCGCAGGATGCCGGGGCCGAATTCGAACACGCCGCTTTCCGCGCCGCTGCGCCCCATCAGCTTCGAACGTGCGGAAGCTTCGTTGAAATCGGGATGGCTCCGGTCGACCGTGTCGCGGACGAGGCTCACCTCCCATTCGAGTTCCGGATCGATGATCGATCTCTGGACGAGAATCCGGCGGCCCTCAGCGTCGCGCATCCACTCGAAACGGCGCTGGCCGTCCGGATTGCGCAGCAGTGTAAGGTTGGTTCCGGATGGCGGCGCTGCCGGCCCCGATGTCCGCAGTGTGGGATATTCGTCGGCCGTGCCATGGCAGTCGGCGCAGCCGATCTCCACCGCGCTCGCCACTTCGCCGTAGATCAGCCCGTTGCCATGGCTGTCCTGCGCGAAATGGCAATCGGCACACTGCATGCCGACCTCGGCATGGATATCCATCATGTGCACGGAACGCCCGGGATTGGTACCGACCTCGACAAACTGCCCTTCGCCTTCGCGCCGGAACAGTTCGGGGTCGTCCGGATCGAGAATATTGCCGTCCTCGTCCAGCATATTGCCGTCCCGGTCGCGCCGGAAGATCGCCCGGAAGTTCCAGCCATGGCCATGATAATCGGCGAACTGGGTGGTGCGCGCTTCAGGATTGATCAGGTCGGTCACGTTGCGAACAAAGTCGATATCGCCCCAACAGCCCCTGACAGCCGCCATTTCGGGATTGCGGTCGAGGATCGCGAACATCTGTTCGGCGGTGCGGTAAATCTGGTCCTGCGGCCACATCAGCGGCGCATCGCTCTCATAATCCCACATCGTGTAGCCGAGGAAGCTGTTCAGGAACATGTTCGGCTGATGCATATGGCAGTTCATGCATTGCGACGTCGGGATCGAGCGGGTGAAAGCGTGCTGGATCGGATGGCCGCGCTCGCGTTCGGCAAAGGGTGCCGGGCCGGAAGCGTGGCCGGCTTCTTCTTCGGGGCCGCCAACGCCGTCATGCGCTTCGCCGTCATGGCTTTCCTCTTCATGATGCTCGCCTCCGCTGCGCTGTGCACGGATGCTCGCGGCAACCCTGTCAAAGGCTGCACCGCACTGGCCGGGTTCCATCGCGACATCGACTTCCGGCTCTTCATGCGCGTCGGCGCGATGCTGACCCTCGCGCAGCCGGTTGATGGTCGGATCGGCCGTGGCCGATTGTCCGTCCCGCCCGAATTGCGCATAGGTCAGCGAATGGCGCGGTTCGCGGTCATTGGCATAGACGACATGGCAGGACGCACAGCCCGAATGGCGATAATCGCCGGGCTGGTCGTTCGTGCCCATAAACCAGGTGAAGGGATCATTGAGCCGGGTCTTGTGGATATTGAGGACCGGGATCGATACGCGCAGGCCGGTGCCCGGACCGCGGTTCGACTGGCGCAGGTCCGGTCGGCCGGGTTCTTCCAGCCGCTGGATATTGCCACCGATATTGGGGATGCCGATCTCGGGAAACTGCGTCGCGATGTTGCGGCCGCCGCGTTCGAACACGCGGAAAATATCGCCGGGCGGAACGACATGCCAGGTCGGCAGCGGTAGCAGCATCGGCAGGGCGCCGCGCGCCGCCTGTTCGGGGGTCACCGTGCCATGCGGATCGCCGGGGGACATGATCTGTGCCGGTTCCCCGTCGCGCGTATAGGCGCTGCCCAGGATATAGTTCCTGTAGGGCAGGATGCCGTTATTGTAGGATGCGCCGCCCCACAGCATCGCGCCGGTGGCCATCAGGGAGCGCTCGGCCGCCTCGATCACCTCGATATGGCAGGCCCCGCAGGCTTCGCGAACCACGCGATAGTCGGACGGATTGACGAAGCGGATATATTCCGGGCTTTCGCGGGACAGCAATGTGTAGGAACGGTTAGGGTTGGCGCTCGACGGGAAGTGCCAGCTGTCCGGATAGAGCGGCAGCACGTGCGCGCGATACTGGATCGCCAGATATGCGGGATCTTCGGGGTCGTCCGGTACGGTTTCGGGGCGCGCCTCGCGCCAGTTGCCACCATGGCAGTCCGTGCAGCCCAGATTGACGGCGGGCGTGGAATGCATCGACATGCGATCGATATATTCCGCCGTGGCGCGCGATTCATGATCCTCGATCAGCGTGCCGTCCTCGTTCCGATAGGCGTGGCAGGTGAGGCAGCCCGAGCTTTTCTGCAGGACGGCCGCTTCGTCCTGGTTGCGCGGCGCCGGATCGGCCAGAACGCCCGCCGCCGCATAATCCCGCACGACAGCCGTTTCGCCGCCCGCAGCGCCGCCCGGGCTCGCAACGATGGCGAACAGGATGGTGGCCGCGGCAAGCAGCATCGCGATACGCGGAAGGGAAAGCCAGCTTGTCATCAGTAGGAGAGTATCGCGTTGAAGAGGACGGAGTAATAGGTGCCCGAGCGCCTATCCTGTGCAAACAAATCGGAAAATCCGTCGCTTGCCTCGAAAACGGCGCCCGACAGGCGAAGCACGATATTCTGCGTGGACAATGGACGCCAAATGGCGGCGGCCGAAAGGTCGTATCCGATCGAGGACGGAATACTGCCTTCATTGCGCAGCGCCTGCAGGCTGGCCGTATCCTCGAACCAGAGATGGTTCGCATTGGCCGACAGGCGCAGGGAGGGGGCGATATCGAAATCCGCACCGACCCCGAGCAAGATCGTTCCCGGATTGTTGAAATTGGACTGGCCCTGCTCCTTGGACGAGCGCAGCGAATTCAGGATGCCGTTGCGGCCGTTCACGCCGATCGCGCGCCCGCCGCCAGCAAAAGGAATGACCTGGCGGATCCAGTAGCTGGTGTCCGCGCCGGCAAAGATCGGGTTTTCGAAAATCGCATCGAAGCCGCGCTCGGTATTGTCATAGGGATCGCCGTCGCCGCTCGCGTAGAGGCCCGAGAGGCGAAAGCGCATCCAGTCGACATCGTAGCTGAGCTCGGCCGCCCCGAAATAGGCGAAGATGTCCGCCGGCTCGTCGGTGAAGAAACTGTTCCGGTCCTCGCCGAGCGCGAGATAGGCGGAGCCGGACACATTGATCCGGCCGATCCGCCCGTCCGCATTATAACCGAGATAGAGCACGTCGTAATTGCGGCCGCGCAATGACCCGAGCAGGGCGGGCCGCACCGGGAATCCGTTATCGTCGATCTCCACATCGGTGCGTTCGCGGTTCATGTTATAGGTGACGCTGAACTGGCTGGTGAGGCCGGCGACCGGCAGATCCTGGCGATACAGATTGGCGTGGAACACATAGTCCGAACGCGGCGTCGCGAAGAGATCGTTCAGGCCTGAATTGGTGTCCTTCTCCAGCCGCATGAAGGCGGCCAGATTATATTGCAGCCGGTTATTGTCCCTCGTGCCGAAAAAGCGGACGCCGAGCTGGTTGTCCTGGAACAGGAAACCGCGGAAATCGGCGTTGAACGGCTGCACCCCGACCCGGATAGAATCGAAGTCGTAACGCCGCGAGGTGTTGCGGAAGTGATAGTCGATGAAGAGTTCCTGGACGCCCGTAAACCAGTCGAAACGGTGGCTGGGGCGGCTCGGCTCGACGAACAGGATCCGGCGTTCGTTGACGTCGACATAGTTGAACTGGGTCGCCAGCGTGACGCGATACTCGACGTCCGGCGGCCGATAGGCGGTCGACCCTTTGAGCAGGGCAACGCCGGTAATGAAGGTCTGTGCCAGGACAAGGC
>JBPOET010000253.1:0-3722 GCA_051251675.1 Parasphingopyxis sp.
GGACTGGACCTGCGGTCTGTTCGGATCCGACGATCAGGGCACTGGCAGCGCCATGCTCTCCTGTCTGGTCACGCCGTTCTACGGCTAACCAAAAGCATGATCGGGCGGCGACCGAATACCGGTCGCCGCCCATTCTTGTCTGTACCCGCTTTGAAGAGGCCTGCCATGACCAAGACATTTACACTCGCGAGCCTTTTGCTCGTGTCGAGTGCGCTCACCGCGCCTGCCTTCGCCCAGACTGCTGAAGAAACGGCAGATGCGAACGTTGCGGACGCCGGCATTCCGACCGACGCGTCCGGCGACGGGGACCAGTCCGACGACGGTGTCGATATCTCGACCGGCGGTGGCAGCGGTACGCCGATCGTCGTTACCGGGCGTTATATTCCCGAGCCGGTTCGCGCTTCTTCCGAAGTGCTGTCGGTGCTGTCTTCGGAAGATCTGGCCCGGACCGGCGAAGGCGATGCCGCCGGCGCATTGCAGCGCGTGTCGGGCCTCAGCCTGGTTGGCGGCCGCTTTGTCTATGTACGCGGTCTTGGGGAACGCTATTCCCTGGCGCTGCTCAACGGCTCTCCGCTGCCGTCTCCCGAGCCGCTCAAGCGCACCGTGCCGCTCGATCTCTTCCCCACCAGCATTCTGGCGAGCTCGCTCGTCCAGAAAACCTATTCGGTCAATTATACCGGTGAATTCGGCGGCGGGGTTATCAACCTCACGACCCGCGCCGTGCCCGACGAACCTTTCATCACCTTTAGCGGCAGTCTGAGCGGCAATTCCGAAACCACGCTGGAAACCGGCTATACCTATTATGGCAGCGACAGCGACTGGACCGGTTTCGACGACGGGACGCGCGATATTCCTGCGCTCGTGCAGACGGCGCTGGACAGCGGTGTGCGCATCCGCTTCGACCAGCCGGAATTCAGCAACCCGGCGGCCCCGGGCTATGTCGCGGATATCGCTGATATCTCGCGAAGCTTCCAGAACGCCAATATCAACCTTGTGCAGCGCAATGACGAGATCCCGTTCAACGGCAGCGTCAACATCACGGGCGGCACCTATGTCGATATCGGCAGCGATTTCCGCCTCGGTTTTGTCGCCACCGCCGGCTGGAGCAATGGCTGGGAAACGCGCGGCGGCATCCGCCAGCAGGGCGAGCTTACCAATAGCGACCAGACGATTACACCCAATGTGTCCGACTATCGCTTCCTGTCGACCCAGAACCGCATCGTCGTGAACGGGCTGGTCGGGATCGGTGCGGAATTTGGCGAGCACAGCATCCGCTTCACCAATCTCTACATTCGCGATACCGCCAAGGAGGCGCGGATCAGCACCTCGGTGAGTCCGGTCCGCAGCACCGGAACGATCCAGAACAACCAGAATACCGAATGGTTCGAGCGCCAGCTGATGAGCACCCAGCTGGTAGGCGAGTTCGATTTCGGCGACATCAATGTCGATGTCCGCGGCAGCTATGCCAATGCGCAGCGCGAGGCGCCCTATGAGCGCGAGATCCAATATGCGTTCAACACCGTGGCGAACGATTTCGTCCATGACACGCGCTCCGGCGGCCAGACCGACCTGCTGAGCTTTTCCGAGCTTAACGACGATGTGTACGGCGCGCAGGTCGATCTCACCTACAGCGTTCCCACCGGGCGGCGGTTCGATATCAATGCCGGCTATGCCTATTATCTGAACCAGCGCGATTTCGAGCGCCGGGCCTTCCGTTTCGTCACCCAGCGCCAAGGCGGCTTGCCGTTCCCCGTGACGCAAATTCGCCCGGATTACCTCTTTTCGGATGCGACCCTCGGCTTCTACGATATCTTCGTCGAAGAGCGCACCGATGCCCAGGGCGGCGACGCATATACGGCCGAGCTCGAGGTGCATGCCGGGTACGGACAGGTCGATATCGAACTGTTCGACGGGTTCAGCATCGCCGCCGGGGTCCGCTACGAAGATGCCGTGCAAAGCGTAACGCCGATCCCCTTTTTCGGTTTCCAGGTGAATCCGTTGTTTGTCGCGCCGCCGATCGCCAACGACTATTGGCTGCCGGCCGCCACGGTTACGTGGAACTTCGCCGAAGACATGCAGCTTCGCTTCGGCGCCTCGCGCACCATCGGCCGGCCCCAGTTCCGCGAGTTGGCCGCGCCGTCCTATACCGATCCGGACAATGACCGCACCTTCCGCGGCAATCCGGCCCTGATCGACAGCGAGCTTTTGAACATCGAAGGGCGTTTCGAATGGTATTTCGATCGCGGTGAGCTGTTCAGCATCGCCGCCTTCTACAAGGATATCGACAATCCGATCGAACAGCTGGCGACGAGCGGCGACAATGACGTCAATGTCACCTTCCTGAATGCGCCGGCGGCAACGCTTTACGGTGTGGAAACGGAGCTGGTGAAATTCTTCCCGCTCTATGACTGGGGCGGCATCTTTTCTTCGCGGCGGCTGCGGACCCAGCTCAACTATACCTATACCCAGTCTGAAATTTCGGTGAACGCTAACGATACGACATTCGTGCCCGGTTTCACCGACCCGCAACCGGCGACCAACTATTTCGTCGACGGTGTCGCCCTGACCGGCCAGTCTGACCATATCGTCAACCTGCAGCTCAGCCTCGAGGACGAGGACAGCCTCTCGCAACAGTCGCTGCTCGTCACCTATACGAGCGACCGGATCACGAACCGTTCGCCGATCGGCGATGCGCCCGATATCCGCGAGGAGGGGCGCATCCAGCTCGACTTTATCTGGCGCCAGGCATTGACCCTGTTCGGCCAGGAAGTGCAGGCGACACTCGAACTGCGCAATATCCTCAATGAGGATTTTCGCGAATTCTACCGGGCTCCAGACGGGTCTTCGATAGATGCGCTCAGCTATGACCGGGGACGCAGCTTCTCCTTCGGTCTCAGCACAACCTTCTAGAACCGCTCTTGGGATCCGGTCACGATCCTCAGCGAAGGGGCGGGGAAGCCATAAGGCTTCTCCGCCCTATTTTCGTCGATTCTCGACCAATACCCCTAAAAATACCCGTGTTGCCGCCCTATATCAGTATCATGGTTTGCGCTTCGTAGGGATAGCGCTAAAGTGAAACGGCAAGGGAGAGACTGGAATGGGCATTAGGGATTTTCTTTCGAAACAATTTATCGACGTTATCGAATGGGGCGAAGAGCCCGGCGATCTGGCGGAACGGCTGGATTTCGCGGATAACGAGATCCAGAACGGTGCCCAGCTGACGGTTCGCGAGACCCAGGCCGCCGTCGTGATCGACGAAGGCGTGCTTGCCGATATGTACGGCCCCGGCCTGCACACGCTCGATACGTCGAACATGCCCATTCTCACCAATCTCAAAAACTGGGACAAGGCGTTCAAATCGCCGTTCAAGACGGATGTCTATTTCTTCTCGCAAAAGGAACAGGTGAACCTGAAATGGGGCACGGCGCAGCCGGTCACCATTCGCGATCCCGAGCTCGGCCCGATCCGCTTGCGCGCCTTCGGCACCTATTCCTTCCGGGTGAAGGATATCGCGCCTTTTTACGCATCGCTTGTCGGCACGCTCGACAAGGTGACGGTAAGCTCCATCGAACCGCAGCTGCGCGCCGCGATCATTACCGCGCTGGCCACCGGTCTTGGCGGCGGCGACGTGCCGTTTATCGATCTTGCCGCGAACCAGCAGAAACTGTCCGACGCGCTGAAAGAGGCGGTCGGCCCGGCCTTTGAGCAATATGGACTCGAAG
>JBPOET010000254.1:0-3706 GCA_051251675.1 Parasphingopyxis sp.
GCGCATCACCGGCACGAGCGAGGCAAAAAGCCCCACTGCCTCGATACGGTCGACAATGCGGCGCGCTGCGGCCCAATCCCCCTCGTCCAGCGCCTCGATCAGGAACAGGAACGCGCCATCGGGCGGAAGCGCGCCAGCGTCTTCCAATGTCTGCGCCGCGCGAAGCGCAAGCACGCGATCCCCGGCGGCAACTGCCCGGCGATAGGCGCGGGCTGCCAGCGTTTCGTCGAACGGGGCTTCGGTCAGCGCAGCGGCATAACCGCGCGCGGCAACGTCGATCTGGCCGGAAGCGTCGGCCACCCGCGCCCGCGCATATTCGGTATAGGGATTACTGGCATGCGCCGAGCCGGTCCAAAGCAGCGCGGATATCAGCGCGAGTGCCGTCCGGCCCGCAAAACGCTTACATATTGGGATAATTGGGTCCTCCGCCGCCTTCCGGAACCACCCAGTTGATATTCTGGGTCGGGTCCTTGATGTCGCAGGTTTTGCAGTGAACGCAGTTTTGCGCATTGATCTGGAACCTTGGGCTGCCGTCCTCTTCCACCACCTCATACACGCCCGCCGGGCAGTAACGCTGCGCCGGTTCCGCATAGAGCGGCAGATTGTGCTCGATAGGTATGTCCGGATCCTTGAGCGTCAGATGAACAGGCTGATCTTCTTCATGGTTGGTGTTGGAAAGGAAAACCGAAGACAGTCGGTCGAAGCTGATGATTCCATCGGGTTTGGGATAGTCGATCTTCTTGACCTGATCCGCGCGCCACAGGCTCTCATTGTCCCGGTGATGCTTCATCGTGAACGGCATCCGGATACCGATATGTTCGGCCCACATTGTTATCCCCGCCAGCAGCGTCCCTGTGAAATTGCCGAATTTTTCGACCAGGGGAAGCGTGTTGCGGACTTTCCGGAGCTCTTTGTAGACCCAGCTATCCTCATAAGCCTGTTCGTAGCTGATTAGCTCGTCATGGGAACGCTCGGTCTGCACCGCCTCGAAGGCGGCTTCGGCGGCCATCATCCCGGTCTTCATCGCGGTGTGACTGCCCTTGATCCGGGGAACGTTGACGAAACCGGCCGAGCAGCCGATCAGCGCGCCGCCGGGGAAAGCCAGCTTCGGAACCGACTGCCAGCCCCCGTCATTGATCGCGCGCGCGCCGTAGGAGACGCGCTTGCCGCCTTCCAGTATCTCGCGGATTGCCGGATGCTGCTTCCAGCGCTGCATTTCCTCGAAGGGTGAGAGCCAGGGGTTGGAATAGTTGAGCCAGGTAACAAAACCGAGTGCGACCTGCCCGTTCTCCTGATGGTAGAGGAAACCGCCGCCATTGGCGTCGTCAAGCGGCCATCCCTGGGTGTGGATCACCCGGCCCGGCACATGCTTTTCGGGGTCGATATCCCACAATTCTTTTATCCCGAGACCATAGACTTGCGGTTGGGAGTTCGCATCGAGTTCGAACTTGCGGATCAGCTGTTTGGAAAGGTGTCCGCGTACGCCTTCGGCAAAGAAGGTATATTTGGCGTGCAGCTCCATTCCGGGCATGTAATCGGGCTTTTTCTCGCCATCCCGGCCGATACCCATATCGCCGGTTGCAACGCCTTTTACCGAGCCATCTTCGTTGTAGAGAATCTCCGCAGCCGCAAAACCGGGGAAAATCTCGATTCCCATGGCTTCGGCACGGCCGGCGAGCCAGCGGCAAAAATTGCCAAGGCTGACCGTATAAGTGCCCTTGTTGTTCATAAAGGACGGCATGGCGATGTGCGGGAATTCCCACTTTTTCGTCTTGCCGAGCACCCAGTGATGATTTTCGGTAACCGGAGTTGTCAGCGGATTGTCGTCAAAATCCTGCCAACCCGGGAAAAGCTCGTCCAGCGCCCGTGGATCGACCACCGCACCGGACAGAATATGCGCGCCGACTTCACTGCCCTTTTCGAGGATACAGACCGAGATTTCCTTACCCGTTTCGTCGGCAAGTTGTTTGAGCCGGATCGCTGCGGACAGTCCTGCAGGACCTCCGCCGACAATAACGACGTCATAAGGCATGGATTCCCGATCGGACATTTTCGCATTTTCTCCTTCGAAGGACCGCTCTTCGCTCATATCGTCGCGGCCAGCAACCAATCTGTCAGATAGTCACTGCCCGGCGATTGACCACGCCGTCAACCTTGGACCTTATGGACAGTCAAGCGAAGCAGGATACAGGCGATTAATAGCGAGATCGAAAACACGGTTGGCTGGTGGCGCGATGCCGGCGTCGACGTGATCGTTGGCGACGAACCGCGCAGCTGGCTCGAAGAACCCAAGGCACGCGTCCGGAAAGCCTCGGCAAAGAGCCCCGGCACGCCGGATAAGCCGACCGGACCAGCGCAATTGCCCGCCGATCTCGATGGTCTTCGCAATTGGCTTCTGTCCGCAGATTCGATCGACGTGCCGAAAGCCGGCCGCCTCGACGCGATAGGCGACCCGGCAAGCGGTCTGATGATCCTTGTCGACATGCCCGACAGGGCCGACGCGGAAGCCGGGACGCTTCTTTCCGGCGAAACCGGACTGTTGTTTGACAGGATGCTCGCCGCGATCGGGCGCGACCGTGCGTCCACCTACGTCGCGGCCCTTTCTCCGGCGCGGATTACGGGCGGCGCAGTCGATGTTGACAACCTGGAAAGCCTGGGCCGGATCGCGAAGCATCATGTGGCGCTGGCGCAGCCTGAACGGCTCCTGGTGATGGG
The DNA here is from genome assembly GCA_051251675.1 of Parasphingopyxis sp. Classification (GTDB taxonomy): domain Bacteria; phylum Pseudomonadota; class Alphaproteobacteria; order Sphingomonadales; family Sphingomonadaceae; genus Parasphingopyxis. The sequence goes on from JBPOET010000254.1 coordinate 2,716, forward strand.
AGACGCGCCAAGCCGTGTCTTTTGCGGGGCCAGCCTCAATGAAAGTCGCGGATCGCAACACAATTTTAACCATGATGGCGGCACTGTGTCTGTGACCGCCACTTTCCATCCGCGGTTCCTGCTCCAGCAACCGCGCCTGAAGGCGCAAAGCTGGAAGGATCTGCAGATGATGATCGAAGGAATGACCGCGTGAAACTGAAACTTCTTGCCGCGACCGCCCTGATTTCCGCTGCCGCCAGTCCTGCCCTTGCCGACAGCGCCAGTATCCCAGCACCCGGCACTAACGCCGCACTGACGGACATGGAGGCCGTTCTCAGCCGCAGTGAGCGCGAAGCCTATCGCGAAATTTTCAGCGATATCCATAACCGCCGCTGGGAAAGCGCCGCGCAAAGGTTAGAACGGGCGCCCCGCAGCGTGCTTCATCCCGTTGCACGCGCCGAACTGTATCTCGCGGCCGGCTCGCCCCGTGTCGAGCTTGCGCCGCTTCGCGCCCTGATAAACGATTATCCCGACCTTCCGGATGCCCAGCGCATTCTGACCCTCGCCCAGGGTCGCGGTCTTGAACGCGCGCCAGCCCTCCCCCAAGCCCATGCCCTACGCCGCATGCCCGGCCCGTCGCGCCGCGGAACGGCGCGTCCCGTCAGAAGTGACAGCGCCGCGCGGGCGCTTGTCAGCCGCGTTCGCCCCCTGATCGTCGACGACAGCCCACGCGAAGCGGAAAATCTTCTCAACCAATATGGCGGCGATCTGAGCCCCGAAGGATTGACCGAAGTTCGTCAGCGCATCGCCTGGTCCTATTATCTCACAGGGGACGATCGCAATGCGCAGCGGCTCGCCCGCCAGGCGCGTGCCGGCGCCGGCGAATGGGCCGTGTTCGGCGACTGGGTCGATGGCCTGGCATCGTGGCGGGCTGACGATTACGACGCCGCTGCCGATGCCTTTGCTGCGGTCGGCCGGCGCGCACCAGACAGCGAAAAAAGAACCGCCGGAC
>JBPOET010000255.1:0-3702 GCA_051251675.1 Parasphingopyxis sp.
AAACGACCGCGCGTTGCCGGATCTGGCCGCAGCGGATTCACAGCAATCTCGCGGACGCCGTTCATGGCGGTGTGGTGATGAGCTTTGTCGATATATCCCTGTTCGCCGGATCTCGAATGCTGGGCATTCAGCATGCGGGGCGGTCTGTAACCCTTGATCTGACATGTCAGTTTATGGCCCCGGGCATGCTGGGGAAGCCGCTGGATGCCGAGGTGGAGATACTGCGCGAAACGGGACGGCTCGTCTTCCTGCGCGGCCTGGTGGTACAGGGAGACGTAAAGGTTGCCGCCTTCTCCGGAACCATCCGCAAGGCGAGCCCGCCCCAATGACGGCTCTTGCCGCGCGCTACCGATCCCTGGTCGAAGCCGGTGAGCTTCGGCCGGATGACGACCAGCAACGGGCCGTCGAACAGCTTGTCCAACTGACGGAAAAACTGGAACAGGCACCGCGGCGCGGCAGCGTGCTCTGGCGGACATTGGGCAAGAAGCCGGAGCCGGTTCGCGGAGTCTATCTGTGGGGAGGCGTCGGCAGGGGGAAGTCCATGCTCATGGACCTTTTCTACGCCTGTCTCGATATGCCGTCCAAGCGGCGCGTGCATTTTCACGAATTCATGCTCGAAATCCATGACCGGCTGCGGGTCGAGCGCGCCAAAGAAAAGGGCGATCCTGTGCTGCCGGTGGCCGATGCAATCCGCGATAGCGCCCGCCTCCTCGCGCTGGACGAGATGGTCGTCAACAATACGGCCGATGCCGCGTTTCTCTCCCGGTTGTTTAGGGCGTTGCTGTAAAAAGGGGTTACGGTCGTCACCACCTCCAATCGACCGCCGGGCGATCTGTACAAAGACGGCCTTAACCGCGAGCTGTTCCTGCCCTTTATCGACCTGATAGAAGAGCGACTGGAGGTCGTGTCGCTCAATGGTCCGACCGATTACCGGCTGGAGCGACTGGGCGGCATGCCGACATGGTATGTGCCCAATGGCGAGGCGGCGACAGCGGAACTGCGGGAAGCCTTTTTCCGTCTCACCGATTATTCGCCCGACGATGCCGAACATGTTCCCAGCGAAGATATTGCCGTGCCGGGTGGGCGGACGCTTCATGTGCCCAAATCGCTGAAAGGCGTTGCGGTTTTCTCGTTCAAGAGGCTCTGCGCGGAAGCACGCGGCGCTGCGGACTATCTGGCCATCGCACGAAAATTCCATACGGTGCTGATTGTCGGCATTCCGGTCATGGCGCCGGACAAACGCAATGAAGCCAGCCGGTTCAAAACACTGATCGACGCCTTGTACGAACATAAGGTCAAGCTGCTGGCGGCGGCCGATGCGCAGCCTCATAATCTTTACGGCGAAGGGGACGGAGCGTTCGAATTCGAGCGCACGGCCTCGCGGCTAATCGAGATGCAGTCGCAGGATTATCTCTCCGCCGGTCATGGCAGCTGATCGCTGACTCTATAGGGCCTGTGCCAATTCCCATCCCCGAGACGTGAGATCGTAGAGTGGCGCAGGGGGAAAATCGTCAATGATCGAGCGCGACACCAGATCGTGGCCGATCATTTGCTTGAGGGTTAGTGACAAGGCTCGCGACGTAGCGGGAGCAAGTTCCGTTTTCAGCTCCGTGAAGCGTCGCGCTGAAGACCGCAGTTCGAATGTCAGAGGCAGGGTCCAGCGCTGAAAGGATTGGGGCTTCAGGCCCAGCGTTTCGGAAGCCGATTTGATCGCCTCGGCCTGCCGGGCAACCTCCGCACCTTTGGCAGTCAGCAGATATTCGGGTCGCAATGGATGGCCATGACCCGTGTTGCGTTCGACCCAGGCGACATTTTGCAAAAACTTTAGCGTACCGGTGAGCGCCGATCGAGCGCAGCCGAGCCGGTTGAGCAGGAAAATGAAGCGAGCCCCGCCGCCTTCATCAGCCAAGGTTGCCAGCACTGGTAGCGCCCAACGGCGCTCTCCCAGTTTCATGAGATCCGCGATTACAAGCATTGCAATCTGCTATAGCAATTGACTCATTCTACATAAAGTATAAAAAAGAGACCGAAATATCTGGAGACGAATCATGGCGATGGAATTTGACGGCGGATTGACTTGTGGCCTTGGCGTGAGCGATCTCGGCAAGGCGATATCGTGGTATGAGGATGTGTTGGGATTTACGCTGCTCTATCGCATGGATGAGATTGCCTGGGCCGAACTTTCGACATCTGTCGACAAGGTCAATCTTGGATTGTCCCAAGTCGAAGAGGTCAAGCAGGGAGGCGGCGTCACTCCGACGTTCGGCGTGAAGAATATCGAAGCGGCGCAGGCGGAACTCGATGCGAGGGGCATCAAGCAGGATGGGGCGATCCAGACCATTCCCGAGATGGTCAGGCTGCTGACCTTTTTCGATCCCGATGGCAACACGCTGATGTTCTATGAGGACCTGTCGGGTTCGAGCTGACAGCAGCGCCGCATATATGTTGACGCGCTGACTGAAACTGACGAAGGTTCGGGCCGATCATAATTCGGAGCCAACCTATGCGCCTTGCCCTGTTTGCCGCCACCCTGCTTGCCAGCACCGCCGCTTCTGCGCAGACCGACTCCTGGCATGAACGCGGACGCGAAATCTACAGGACGGCGATCGAGATCCCGACGGTGGCGGGGCGCGGGCAGATGCCCGCGCTTGTGTCCTACCTCCGGGCGCAGTTCGAGGCAGCCGGAATCGACAACGTCACTGTGCATGACCATGCGGATACGCAATCCATGGTTATCCGCTGGCCCGCGGCCAATCCTTCCGGGGAAAAGGCGATCCTTCTGCTGGCCCATATGGACGTGGTGGAAGCCTTGCCCGAAGACTGGACGCGCGATCCCTTCACTTTCATCGAGGAGGATGGCTATTTTTACGGACGGGGAACCGCCGACGACAAGCAGGGTGTGGTAGCCCTGACGACGGCATTGCTGCGGCTTCGGGCCGAGGGTTTTGCTCCGACGCGCGATATTATTCTGCTGTTCACGGGCGATGAGGAGACGACGCAGCAGGGCGCGGAACTGGCTGCATCCGAATGGATCGACCTCACACAGGTGGAGATGGCGCTGAACGCGGACGCCGGCGGCGGCGCCTATCTGGCCGACGGCACATTGCTGGGTTTCGGTATCCAGACGGCCGAGAAAATCTATCAGACCTTCACGTTCACCGCGACCAATCCGGGCGGTCACAGCTCGCGCCCGCGGCCGGACAATGCGATCTACGATCTTGCCCATACGCTGGATCGTCTTGAGGCTCACCGCTTTGAGCCCATGCTGAACGAAACGACGCGGGCTTATTTCACTGCGCGGGCAGCCACGGCGGAACCGGAGGTCCGGGCCGCGATTGAGCGCTGGCTCGCCGATCCTTCCGACGGTGAAGCCGCAGACATAGTGGAGGCATCGCCAACCCTTATCGGCACGACGCGGACGCGCTGCGTCGCAACCAGGCTGCAGGGCGGCCATGCCGACAATGCACTTCCCCAGATGGCGCAGGCGACCGTCAATTGCCGGATATTCCCCGGTGTCGATCCCGCCAGCGTGTTGACGACGCTGCGGGAGATCGCGGCGCCCAACAACGTCACGGTCGAGCCGGTGGCGATTGCCCGACCGACGGATGCTTCCCCGCTGCGTGAGGATGTCATCGCCGCCTTTACGGAGGCCGTCCATGCGCGCCATCCGGACGCGGCTATCGTTCCCAATATGAGCACGGG
>JBPOET010000256.1:0-3697 GCA_051251675.1 Parasphingopyxis sp.
TGCTACAAATATGTGGATTCCTGCGGGGGCGCTGGCCGAAAGTGGTTTCAAATACAGCTATACTAATAGGTGATTGGACTTCCATATTCGTAGTCATGTTGGCTTCAGCCGCCTGACATTCTGATCTGTATTGCCGATTATTTCGGGCGACGCATGGCTGCCGAGCACGATTGGCCCGATTGGCCGGGTTTCGGAGACAAGGCGACCAAGATTCTCATGGCGCATGATTGGCCCGGCAACGTTCGCGAACTGCGGAACGCCGTGGAGCGCGCCGTTTATCGCTGGGACCGTCCATCCGATCCCGTCGATACTATCCAGCTCGATCCGTTCGACTCTCCCTGGCAGATGCCGCCATCAACCGCCGCCAATGACGAGCGGCCGGCCCAGGTCGCCGCGCAGCCGGTTTCCCAGGCAGCCAATCCGGTCGTGACCGATTTCAAGGCGGCGGTAGAGGCTTATGAGAAAGAGATACTGGAAAACGCCCTGGAAAGAGCGCGCTACAACCAACGGCAGACCGCCAAGGCCTTGGGATTGAGCTATGATCAGCTCCGCCATGCCCTGAAGCGGCATGACATGATCGGCTGATTCGCCAAAATCCCTGAAATCGGGTATGTTGAGCCTGCATTTCGGGAGAAGTACCATGCGTAGTTCGTCCATTGTTGCAGCCCTGACCATTGCCGGTTTCGCTGCAAGCGGCGCCCAAGCCGCCGTTAGCGTTTTCGGAAACAGCACGGCGCGGATCTGTTATGAATCCGCGCTCTATGAACGCTCCGGCCCAAGCGATATTCGCACCTGTACGGAAGCGATCGACGATTATCGTCTCAGCGGACGCGACCGCGTTGCCAGCTATGTCAATCGCGGTATCCTCCATGTTCGCAACGGGAATTTTGCCTTGGCGATCGCCGATTATGACGAGGCGATCGCACTCGATGGCAGCGAACCCGAAGCCTATCTCAACAAGGCGCTGGCCATGCTGCACCGGCGAGAGAGCATGGCCGAGATCGTCGAACTTCTCACGACAGCGATCGCGAACGGCACGAGAGAACCCGCACTGGCCTATTATGGTCGCGGGGTCGCGCATGAGTTGAATGGCGATGTATCGGCGGCCTATTACGATATCCGGCGCGCCGCCGACATTGCGCCCGAATGGGACCTGCCGGCTCGCGATCTGGGCCGGTTTCGAGTCTCGGGCGAAGAGGGCGATTAAACCCGGTCGCGGGCGCATGCTGTTTGTCGCATGAGGCGCGTCGTTGGGCGAATATCATGACCGGCACCGCCCGCTTATTAGGCAATATCATCAATTCTGTGCATATTGGCGTCTCCTACAGGAGGAGGATGCTATGAAAACCATGCTCAAACTCGCTGCTGGCGCATTCGTGCTCACGACTGCGGCCGGCGCTGCGAATAGCGCGATCCAGGTTGCCGGGAACAGTGCGGCACAAGCTTGTTACACGGCGGCGGCGCAGCGATCGGACTCGCGGAGCGATCTGAGACCGTGCGACTTCGCGCTCGATGCCGAGATGCTCAACTCCTACGATCGTGTCGCTACGTTCGTAAATCGTGGGATTATCCATTTCCATCGCGGCAATTATGATCGCGCTTTGGTCGATTTCGATCGTGCTCTGGGGCTGGATGCGGAAAATCCCGAAGCAATGCTCAACAAGGCGATCACTTTGATGCGGCGCGACGAGAGAGGCGACCATGCCTTGCCGCTGTTCACCCGCGCATTGGATCTCGGCACAGACCAGCCGGCGGTCGCGCATTATGGCCGCGGACTGGCGCACCAGCTGACCGGTGATCTGACGTCAGCCTATATGGATATTCTCACGGCGTCCGAGCTGGCGCCGGAATGGGAAGCACCGCGCAACGACCTGTCGAATTTCATTGTCGAACCGAACAGTTAGCGTTCCACAGACCAGTTTGTGACTCTGGCATGAGAATGGACCGGCCACCCCATCGGGGCGGTCGGTCTTTTTCGATTCCGGGGTATCGGCGACGACATTTTTTCGTCTTTTCGCCGGACGGAGACCCTTGAAGAGCTGGTGCGTTGCGGTCATGTATGGATGATCAAACAGGAGACCTGTCCATGGCTTTCGAGCTCCCCGCACTTCCCTATTCCAAAGACGCTTTTGGCGACCTGATTTCGGCGAAAACTTTCGAGTACCACCATGGCAAGCATCATCAGGCCTATGTGGACAAAACAAACGCCGCGATCGAAGGTGGCGAACTGGAAAATGCCAAACTGTCAGAGGTTATCCTTGCTGCGAAAAACAGCGGAGACCAGGGCTTGTTCAACAATTCCGCACAAGTCTGGAATCACAGTTTCTACTGGCAATGCCTGAGCTCCGAAAAGCAAAATCCGTCGGGCGCGCTCGCCGCGCACATCGAAGACAGTTTTGGATCGAAATCCGCCCTTCTCGAGGCGCTCAAAGCCGAAGCGACCGGCCATTTCGCCAGCGGTTGGGCGTGGCTTGTCCTGAACGGAGACGACCTGGAAATCACGTCGCTGCATGATGCGGATACGCCGGTGGCGCATGAGGGTATGAAGCCGCTACTCACGATTGATGTATGGGAACATGCCTATTATCTCGACTACCAGAATGGCCGCGGCGATTATGTCGACGCCATTCTGGACAATGCGGTCAACTGGGAATTCGTCGCCAAGAATCTGGACGGTGACGGGGTGTCGCGCGCAGATCAGGGCTAGGCGGTTCCGGTCTTAAAACCCAAAAGCTCATTCGTGCGCGTCGGGCATGGGCGGCTCATCCGCCTTTTCCAGATTGAGGCCGTGTTTCAACAGCATAGGGACATTTGCGAAGGCGAAAATCAGCGTCAGCGGAATCGCGCCCCATAGCTTGAAGCCAACCCAGAAGTCCGTGCTGCTGTTGCGCCATACGGCTTCGTTCAGCACCGCCATGGCGAGAAAAAAGATCGCCCAGTTGCGCGACAGCAGGTCCCATCCGCGGTCGCTGAGCCCCGGATAAGCACTCCCGAGAAGGGCCGCAAGGGTAGGCCGTTTCGTAATGAGGCCACCGATGAGAAGCAGTGCGATAAAGACGTAGTAAATTGTCGGTTTGACCTTGATAAACGTCTCGTCGCGCAGGAATAGCGTAACCCCGCCGAAAACAAGCACCATCACGCCGGAAAAGAGCAGCATCGGCGATATCTTTCCGGCTTTCATCCAGGAAATGACGAGCGCGATCATCATTGCCGCCATGAAGGCGCCGGTGGCGTAAAATATCCCGAGTGGCGGCGGGGCCAGGAAATTGACTACGAAGAACACCAGGACCGGCCCGAAATCGAGCGCCATGCGCATGCCGGGTGACAGGTCCTTCTCCGCATCGGGTTGCGCGTCGCTCATATTTCTACTCTCCGTCAAACTCGTCTGCGCCCGTGATCGCGCGGGCAACGGCCCGGGGATCGAAGGGCCGTAAATCTTCCAATGTTTCGCCGACGCCGATCGCATGGATGGGCAGGCCGAATTTTTCCGCCGCTGCAACCAGCACGCCGCCACGGGCCGTACCATCCAGCTTGGTCATGACAAGGCCGGTGACATTTGCCACTTCCTTGAACACTTCAATCTGCGAGAGGGCGTTCTGGCCGGTTGTTGCATCGAGGACGAGAATCACATTGTGCGGCGCTTCCTCGTTGAGGCGCCCCAGGACCCGCCGGATCTTTGAAAGCTCATCCATCAGAT